>NZ_JAMPNW010000006.1:0-230955 GCF_028479545.1 Providencia sp. PROV201 | reverse complement strand
CGACTCTATTCCTTATGGAGTTCCCTCTTCACGATAAAGAAGGAACTTAAATTAAAGTAGTTAACCGATAAAAATCGATTATTTAGCGTTACGAGCTTCGATTACAGCTTGTGCAACGTTGTTTGGTGCTTCATTGTACTTCAGGAACTCCATAGAGTATGAAGCACGACCTTGTGTCTGAGAACGCAGGTCAGTAGCATAACCGAACATTTCTGACAATGGTACTTGTGCACGAACGACTTTACCAGTAGGCAGGTCATCCATACCTTCAATCATACCACGACGACGGTTCAGGTCACCAATAACATCACCCATGTAGTCTTCTGGTGTTTCCACTTCAACTTTCATGATTGGCTCAAGCAGAACTGGTTTAGCTTTTTTGAAGCCATCTTTAAACGCGATTGAAGCCGCAAGTTTAAACGCCAATTCAGAGGAGTCAACATCATGGTAAGAACCGAAATGTAAACGAACACCCATGTTAACAACCGGGTAACCAGCTAATGGACCAGATTTCAGCTGTTCTTGGATACCTTTGTCAACTGCAGGGATGTATTCAGTTGGAATCACACCACCTTTGATGTCGTTGGCAAATTCGTAATCCATTTGAACGCCGTCTTTATCGTTTTTGTTCAGTGGGAACATATCGATAACGACATGACCGTACTGACCACGACCACCAGACTGTTTCGCGTGTTTACCTTCGATATCAGTCACTTTCATAGTGATTGCTTCACGGTAAGCAACTTGAGGTTTACCAACGTTCGCTTCAACTTTAAATTCACGACGCATACGGTCAACCAGAACGTCCAAGTGCAATTCACCCATACCAGCGATGATAGTCTGATTAGTCTCTTCATCACTTGATACGCGGAATGATGGGTCTTCTTGAGCCAAGCGGCCTAATGCGATACCCATTTTTTCTTGGTCAGCTTTAGTTTTTGGTTCAATTGCAACAGAGATTACTGGCTCTGGGAATTCCATACGCTCCAGGATGATTGGTGCATCAACAGCACATAAAGTATCACCTGTAGTTACGTCTTTCAGACCGATTGCCGCCGCGATGTCACCAGCGCGAACTTCTTTGATCTCTTCACGTTTGTTAGCGTGCATCTGAACGATACGGCCAAAACGTTCTTTTTTCGATTTCACTGCGTTCAGAACTGTGTCACCTGAGTTAACAACACCAGAGTAAACACGGAAGAACGTTAAGTTACCAACGAATGGGTCAGTTGCAATTTTAAATGCTAATGATGAGAATGGCTCATCATCACTTGCGTGACGCTCTGCAGGTGTGTCTTTACCGTCATCCAGAATACCATTGATTGCAGGTACATCTGTTGGCGCAGGTAAGTAATCAACCACCGCATCCAGCATCGCCTGAACACCTTTGTTCTTAAATGCAGAACCACAGGTAACCAGGATAATTTCGCTTGCAAGAACACGTTGACGTAATGCAGCTTTAATTTCTGCTTCAGTCAGTTCTTCACCGCCCAGATATTTTTCCATCAGTTCTTCTGATGCTTCTGCTGCGGTTTCGATCAGGTTGTTGTGCCACTCTTCAGCTGCTTCTTGCATGCTCGCAGGGATATCTTCGTATTCGAAGGTAACGCCCTGGTCTTCATCGCTCCACTTAATTGCTTTCATTTTCAGCAAGTCAACAACACCTGTGAACGCTTCTTCTGCGCCGACTGGTAATTGCAGTGGAACTGCGTTAGCTGCTAAACGTGATTTTAATTGCTCAACAACACGTAAGAAGTTCGCACCCATACGGTCCATTTTGTTAACGAACGCGATACGTGGAACTTTATATTTGTTAGCCTGACGCCATACAGTTTCAGACTGTGGCTGAACACCACCAACTGCACAGTAAACCATTACTGCGCCATCAAGAACACGCATAGAACGTTCTACTTCGATTGTGAAGTCAACGTGTCCCGGGGTGTCGATGATGTTGATACGGTGTGGCTCATACTGTTTTGCCATACCAGACCAGAATGCAGTAGTCGCTGCAGATGTGATAGTAATACCACGCTCTTGCTCCTGCTCCATCCAGTCCATTGTTGCAGAACCTTCGTGAGTTTCACCAATTTTATGGTTTACACCAGTATAGAACAGAATACGTTCAGAAGTTGTGGTTTTACCGGCGTCGATGTGTGCACTGATACCGATATTACGATAACGTGCTATGGGCGTTTGACGGGCCATTTTTTCCTCTCTCGTGGGCGTTCAATGCTTCATATAAAGGGTAGCAAATGGCTACCCTGAGATACATCACTAATGTAGGTAAGAAATAATTACCAACGATAGTGTGCGAACGCCTTGTTAGCTTCTGCCATACGGTGAACGTCTTCACGTTTCTTAACAGCGGAACCTTTGTTCTCAGCAGCGTCTGATAATTCATTTGCCAGGCGAAGTGCCATAGATTTATCACCGCGTTTACGAGCAGCATCAACGATCCAACGCATTGCCAGGGCATTACGACGAACCGGGCGAACTTCAACTGGAACTTGGTAAGTTGAACCACCAACACGGCGGGATTTAACTTCCACAGTCGGACGCACGTTATCCAGTGCTAATTCGAATGCATCAAGTTCAGTTTTACCAGAACGCTGAGCAAGGGTCTCAAGTGCGTTATATACGATTGCTTCAGCAGTAGATTTTTTCCCGTCTACCATCAGGATATTTACAAATTTGGCCAGTAATTCTGATCCGAACTTAGGATCTGGAAGAATTTTACGTTGACCTATTACGCGACGACGTGGCATGGATATGACTCCGTTGTTAATTCAGGTTTGTCCAAAACTCTACGAGAGTATTTTGACATTAAGATTAAAATGTTTGGCCTTACTTAACGGAAATCCATTAAGCCTTAGGTTTCTTCGCGCCGTATTTAGAACGAGCTTGCTTACGGTCTTTAACACCAGAACAGTCCAGTGCACCGCGAACGGTGTGATAACGCACACCTGGTAAGTCTTTAACACGACCACCACGGATAAGGATAACGGAGTGCTCCTGCAAGTTGTGGCCTTCACCACCGATGTAGGAAGAAACTTCGAAACCGTTAGTTAAACGAACACGGCATACTTTACGTAATGCTGAGTTTGGTTTCTTAGGAGTGGTAGTATATACACGAGTACATACGCCACGTTTTTGCGGGCAAGCTTCCAGTGCTGGAACGTTGCTTTTAACAACTTTCGAGCTACGAGATTTGCGTACCAGCTGATTAATAGTTGCCATTATTAAAAAAGCTCCTGGTTTTATTGCTTCGTAAACACGGATTTTGACCTCGTTCGCCAACATGACGATACACGAGGACGCGAAATTTTATTGCTGACTGGCTCAGGTGTCAAGAAATATACAACTTTTAATGCCTTTATATGGCAAAATGTTGTTTTTGGACTTCTGTTAGCTTCACAAAACCTTGATATGTGATCACAGAAACTGTGGTTGAGAGGGTATTTTGCAACCCGCGAGCGTTGATGTCGACATCCAAAGCGTACAGCTGCGCGCCTGTTTTTTGTAATGCAGCAAGAAAAGGCGACTGTGCGACTGCCGCAACCACGCCATCCTGCATCAGTAAAACTACGTCTTCAGCCGTAATAAAACCTAGCATCGCAGAAAAATCACATTTAAATGGAGATGTTGCTAATGTATACAGCATAGAAAAGATCCTACTATAGATCAAAACCTAACCCAAGCTCAAAATTCGCACAATAGATTAAAAATTAAGCACCACATCACATTCCGCTATTTTAGCTCTGATCTCTTTCTTGTTGAGAATTGTTGGAGTCACAACCCATTCACCATTCTCCCCCAACCCTCTTTCTTGTAGCGAAGCACCGCAGAGATAAATTTTTTCAATGTCATATAATGGCAATATTTTAAATGTAACGATGTAATCTCGGGCAAGCACTTCAGCAGGGTGTTGGTTTGCTAGAAGCTGGTAGACACCATCAGAGAGAAAAAACACCTGAATGTCTTCTGTCAGCGCTGAAGTTGCTAATAATGCATCTAGCCCTTCTCGGCCACTGGCATTTCCATGGGGCATGGTTGTAAAGACAAAAGCTATTTTTTTCACACGATACCTTGTATTGAGCTGTTCTTAGAATTGAATCGTTCGGTCTGTGGTTATCATCGCTTCAGCAAGGCTCCCTAACCCGCTCATGATAAAGCCCTCAGCAAGGTTAGCCGTTGGAAGAGATAAACTTTGCGCTTGTTCTTGGTCAACCACTCCTCGACGCAGTGCAGCGGAAACACAGATATGCATTTCACACCCAGATTGTTTTGCGAGTTCCTGCCAAGCTGGAACTAAATTAAATTCATCTGTTGCCGGTGATGTGAGCAGGTTCGCATTGAAAACACCATCACGATAAAAAAAGAGTGTTTTCAATATATGCCCTTCTTTAAGAAGGGCTTTGGCAAATTGATACGCACTTGCTGCTTGTTGTGTACCGTAAGCAGGGCCTGTCACAACTAAGCAGTAAGTTAACGAATTTATATTACTCATTCACCACTCTTGAATTGACGAATGTATAAGTAAACGGTGTGTTTAGAAATATTCAGGCGGTCTGCAACTTGGTTAATGGCATCTTTAATATCGAAAATACCTTTTTCGTATAAATTAAGGACCACTTGCTTGTTTTTCGCATTATTCGAAACATTACGGTCAGCGCCAACTTCTTCGATCGTATATTCCAATGTTTGCGCGACAAGATCATCAACTGAAGAGGCAAAATTCACATCTGAAGTGACTTCTTGTTTGGTTTCTGGAACAAACGATTGAATAATTTCAGAGAACGGCACATCTAGGTTCATATTAATGCATAGTAAGCCAATCACACGTTGCTTGCGGTTACGAATTGCAATAGTCACGGATTTCATTAAATCACCGCTTTTTGCTTTCGTAAAATAAGCCTTCGATACATTCGATTCTTCGTCTGCCATATCATGCAGCATTCTCAACGCAAGGTCTGTTATCGGTGAGCCGATTTTACGCCCAGTGTGTTGGCCATTTGCGATTCTAACTGCAGAGCAGTTTAGGTCTTCTAAAGAGTGAAGAACAATTTCACAATGCCCACCGATTAGCATTGCCAGACCATCCACCGCGGCTTCATATGATTTTAAAATTTCATGGTCTGTCTCAGAAAAGGGTTGGTTATCCAATATGTTAATATCGCTGAGGTCGTGTGATTGTATAGAATCAGACATTTCAACATCATCCTTCTAATGTAAAAACTCATCCTGTTGACTAAAAAGGCGTTCATTATTCGACTATTTGGCCTTCATTACTTTGTTTGTAGCCAACAATTATGATGATAAAAAATAAAATAGAGTCTTCTGAAGTTAAAACTCCAAGACGTTGCCGTCAAGCGAATGAATGCAAGACAGTCTGTTTTATCACAAGTTTTAAACAATTTGAGAATTTTTTTGATGAGAAAGACAAAAAAGCCCAAGGCATGAATGCATTGGGCTCAAAAATACACTTAGCTAATGCTTAGTGAGTGCTTATTTCGCGGCAGGTTTGATATCTAATAATTCAACATCAAAGACTAACGTTGAATTTGCAGGGATACCCGGCACGCCATTTTCACCATAAGCTAATTCAGCTGGGATCACTAACTGCATTTTCCCGCCTTTTTTCAGGTTAACTAAACCTTCAGTCCAGCCTTTAATGACTGAGTTTAATGGAATAGTCAGTGGCTCGTTACGTGAATATGAGCTGTCGAATTCAGTACCGTCAATCAGTGAACCTTTATAGTGAACTACGACAGTTTCATCTGCTTTAGGTTTCGCACCTGTACCGTCTTTTTCAATTTTGTACAGTAAGCCAGATTTGGTTTTAACTACGCCTTTTTCTTTAGCGTATTTCTCGCGATACTCAGCACCTTTTTTCTCATTCGCTGCTGATTCGTCTTTCATTTTTTTGTCAGCTGCTTCTTTGACTTGGCCTTCAAATTGACGCAGGGTTTCTTCAACTTCTGCATCGGTCATTTTGCTTTTGCCGTTAAATGCATCTTGAACACCTGCCAGTAATTGAGCTTTGTCCAAATTAATACCGATTGTTTTCTGTTCTTCTAAAGAATTCTGCATGTAGCGACCTAAAGATGCACCCAATGCATACGCATTACGCTCTTCTGCGTTTTTGAATGCGCTGCTTTGTGCTTTGGCTTCCGCTGCCATCACTTGCGGAGCAGCAAAAGTAAATGCTAGCGTAGTTGCTAAAAGGCTTGCCTTAAACAGTGATTTCATCCTAGTCTCCGATAACTTTTATTCGATTATATTCGAATAGCGAACTATTCGTTTTGTGGATAGGGCTCTTTAAGTTTAGACCCGTTATCCCATTGAGTATTAAAAAATATAAGAACTACTGAGACCACATTAACAAAAAGTCGTTTCATCGCCTATATCTTTAACTAAAACTTATCTGTTGATTTGTAATGTTCGGTTATTATGATGGTTTAATTACGATATAAACGCTTAAGGAGAGTCGAATATGGACTCATCTGATACATTTGAACAACGTTTGGAACTTTTAGAAAGTAAAGTTGCCTTTCAAGAACTGGCTATTGAGCAACTTAATCAGGTTATTACTGACCAGCAAATGCAAATGAGCCGCCTTCAAGAACACTTGCGCATTGTGGCTGAAAGACTGAAATCATCCCAAGATTCTCACTTAGCAAGACCTGAAGAAGAAACGCCGCCACCACATTATTAATTTAGAATGCAAAACCATTGATTTTAAATGCAAAAAAGGAAGCTTTCGCTTCCTTTTTTTACAAACACTAATACCGCGTATTAGTGGCAGCCGCAACCGCCTTGTTTGTGACCATGTCCGTGGCCTTCACCGCCACCGCAGCAGCCGCCTTCTGAACCGTGGCTATGACCGCCACCACCACAGCAACCACCTTCGTGGTCGTGGTCATGGTCGTGACCGCCTGCACCATGGACGTGGCCATGTGCAATTTCTTCTTCTGTTGCTTCACGGATAGCCATGATTTCAACATTAAATTTCAGGTTTTGGCCTGCTAACATGTGGTTACCGTCAACGATAACTTCATCACCTTCGATACCTGTGATTTCAACAGGCACAGGGCCCATGTCAGTGTCAGCTAAGAAACGCATGCCCACTTCTAGCTCATCAACGCCCATAAATACATCTTTAGGAACACGTTGAACTAAGTTGTCATCGTATTGACCATATGCGTCATCTGAAGCTACTTCAACATCGAAGTTTTCGCCTACAGAACGGCCTTCTAATGCTTTTTCTAAACCTGAAATTAAAGACCCACGACCATGCAAATAGTCCATTGGTGCGCTTGCTGGTGATTCATCAACTAAAACACCGTCTTCTGTTCTTACTTGATAAGCCAAGCTGACCACCAAGTCTTTTGCTACTTTCATGACATCTCCTACTACCCGTAAGGGAAAAATTTTTGCCAATTGTACCGAAAAACTATGATGATGTATTGAGAATTGACAAATTTCTATTATTCAGGTGTAAAAATTCCAATAACCTGCTCTTTTTGTCTAACATGCCCCGTTGCTTCATCCCCCGCTTGGCGCTGTTGGTCACCGCAATTGACACACTCGACAACATCAATTTTATCTTCACGCCACATCATTAAAGTGTCTTGTGACTTGCATTTAGGGCAAGTCGCCCCTGCAATAAAGCGTTTACGTGTTGAAGACATTTCTAACCCTTATTGTTCATTATTCCAGCTATGAGGCTGGCGATGCTCTCGTTGCATTTCTTTTTCAAAGAGCTCATTAAGTTCACGGCGCGCCTCTTTAATGCGTGAAATTTGCCCGCTATCACTATTTTCATTTTCAGGGTAGATATCCCTGAGCATTTTCATGTCTAAACGGCGGAAATGCTGTTTGGCACGATAGGCTTTATGAGGATGCATTCCTGTGCTAACAAGAGCTTTACTACCTAATTCAAGCGCACTTGAGAATGTTTCACGGCTGAAATCAGTGACCCCACATTGTAATAGCTCATGTGCCTCAAGACGACCTTTAGCGCGTGCAATAATATGCAAGTTAGGGAAATTTTCTTGGCAAATTTGCACAATTTCCATCACTTCTTCTGGCACATCACTGGTGATCACAATTGACTTCGCTTTATCTGCTCCTGCGGAACGCAATAACTGCAGTTCACGCGCATCACCATAATATACGGTATAGCCGTAGCGGCGCATGGTACCAATTGCTGTAACATCTTGTTCTAGCACGGTGATTTTAACCTTGTTAGCCATCAATAAGCGGCCAACCACCTGCCCCATGCGGCCAAAACCGACCAAAATAACATGCGGGTCATTGTCTTCCACAAACGGTTTTTCACTCGAGGCTGGTTGTTGATTATAACGGTAGTTCAAATAGGCATCTATCAGCTGCATCACAAGTGGCGTAGTCATCATGGAAAGTGTGACAACCACCAGCAGTAAGTCCATTTGCCATTCATTAATCACACTTGCTCCAAAAGCAGTTCCATAGATCACAAAAGCAAACTCACCGCCTTGGCTAAGTACCCCGGAAAATTGCGCTCTTGCGCCATTTCGAAGCCTAGCCGCTAAACTCAGGCCGTAAAGTACCAATGCTTTGACTCCGACTAATACTGCAACGGCAATCAATACTTGTGGTAAATAGGCCCATAGCACATCTAAATTTAATGACATACCTACTGAAATAAAAAATAGCCCCAGTAATAACCCTTTAAATGGCTCGATATTAATTTCCAGTTCATGGCGAAACTCTGTTTCCGCTAACATGACCCCTGCCATAAAGGTGCCCAGTGCCATAGAAAACCCAAGGCTTTCCATAATAAGTGCGGAGCCTAATACCACCAGTAATGCTGCAGCCGTAAAAATTTCATGAACGTCAGATTTAGCGGCAAGCCTGAACATCGGTCGTAATAAATAGCGGCCAACTACCCATAAGCCTGCGAATGCTACTATTTTCAAGCCAATTTTTTGCCAATCGCTGGTTGCGGAGTCCCCGGCTAACAATGGGATCAGCGCCATAATAGGAATAACGGCCATATCTTGAAATAACAAAACAGAGAAACCAAGTTGCCCGCTTTCTTTATTGGACATCCCTTTTTCGTTCATCAACTGAAGTGCCATTGCCGTTGAAGACATCGCCATTCCTAATCCACCGACAATGGCGGCTTGCCAAGAGAATTTGGCTAAAAATAACAATGACGCCATGATAGCAGCGGTCACAACACTTGAAGCGTACCAACACCAAAAATCGAGCGCCTAAGTTCCCATAATTTAGAAGGTTTGAGCTCTAAACCAATGAGAAACATCAGGAACACCACCCCCATTTCGGAGAAGTGTAAAATATCATCAACATTACGAATAAAGCCGAAAACAAATGGCCCAATCATGATCCCTGCAAGCAAATACCCAAGCACAGCACCTAAACGGATTTTTTGTGCGATCGGCACCATTATTACCCCTGCACAGAGGAAAATAATAACGGACTCAAATAGCCCCAGTTCTGACATTAGGATAACCCTCCCGCGCCTAGCGGTTGTTGCATCCATTGGCGGTAGTCATCAATAAGCTGTTCAAAGCGTTCTTTCGGCTGCCGACGTGCTGCATAAATAATGGTTGGTTCCAGCCACTGCATATCACACATTAATGCGGTCAATTCAAATGGTCGAAGTATTTCCGTGAGTGGGTAATGGTTATACCCATCATGTTGGTAAGCGTGAATGGGCTCTCCGGTGGTGATCACCGAGCGCCAGTATTTGCCTTTTAATTTTTGATACCCCACGTCGGTAGCAAAACGGCGAGTTAACACGCGGTCAAACCACTCTTTCAACAATGCAGGGCAACTATAAGTATAAAGGGGATGCTGAAAAACAATGATATCGTGCTGGCACAATAATTTTTGTTCCGCGGTAACATCAATAAAATAATCTGGATAAATTGCGTATAAATCGTGCACAGTTACATGGTCAAAATCATGTATAGCACCCAGTAACGCCTTATTAGCCATAGATTCGTCGGGGTCCGGGTGAGCATAGACCACTAGAACTTTCGGTGTATTTGACATCTTTCCCTCCTCAAAGGCGTGTCAGACGGAACATTTTCCGTTACCATGCAGCCTGCTATACTCGTCATACTTCACGTTGCTGTGTTGTTGACTACGCGCATTCGCACTAGTCACCTGCTTAAGTGGGCTCCTAGCGACTCATTTGCTTGTCGCCTAACAGCACCGTGAATTATTTAGAGTATATACGTTGATAATTTAACATATTTTTAATAGACGGTTGCTATGATTGTTTTCTCTTCACTCCAAATTCGCCGAGGTGTTCGTGTCCTGCTGGACAATGCCACTGCGACTATTAACCCCGGCCAAAAAGTTGGTTTAGTGGGTAAAAACGGCTGCGGTAAATCGACGCTTCTTGCGTTATTAAAAGGCGAATTACAAGCTGAAGCAGGTTCTGCAACCTTTCCAAGCAATTGGTCTATGGCATGGGTTAACCAAGAAACGCCAGCTCTCGATGTGCCAGCGCTTGAGTATGTGATTGATGGAGACCGCGAGTTCCGCGCTCTAGAACAAAAACTTCAGCAAGCCAATGAAAAAAATGATGGCCATGCCATTGCTGCCGTACATGGGCAACTTGATGCCATTGATGCATGGACTATCCGTTCTCGCGCATCCAGTTTGCTACATGGTTTAGGCTTCAGCCAAGCACAGCTAGATTCCCCAGTAAAATCATTTTCCGGTGGATGGCGAATGCGTTTGAACTTGGCGCAGGCTTTGTTATGCCGCTCAGATTTGTTGCTGCTCGATGAGCCGACCAACCACCTTGATTTAGATGCAGTAATTTGGTTAGAAAAATGGTTAAAAAGCTACCAAGGCACCCTGATTTTGATTTCCCATGATAGGGATTTCCTCGACCCGATTATTGATAAAGTCCTGCATATCGAACAAGAAACGATGTTTGAATACACGGGTAACTACTCGTCATTTGAACGCCAACGCGCAACAAAGCTCGCTCAACAGCAAGCGTTATATGAAAGCCAACAAGCCAAAGCGGCGCATTTACAAAGTTATATTGACCGCTTTAGAGTGCAAGCCACCAAAGCCAAACAAGCACAAAGCCGTATTAAGATGCTTGAAAGAATGGAAATGGTCGCTCCGGCTCATGTGGATAACCCATTCCATTTTTCATTCCGTAAACCAGAAAGCTTACCGAATCCATTATTAAAAATGGAAAAAGTCAGCGCTGGCTATGGTGAAAAAGTCATTTTGCAATCCATCAAACTGAACTTAGTACCGGGTTCACGCATTGGCCTATTGGGGCGCAATGGCGCGGGTAAATCAACTTTAATCAAAATGTTAGCAGGTGATTTACCACCATTGCAGGGAGAAATCGCCCTCGCAAAAGGGATTAAACTCGGTTATTTCGCTCAGCACCAATTAGAGTATTTACACCCTGAAGAGTCACCTTTGCAGCATCTTGCCCGCCTTGCACCAGAGCAAACTGAGCAGCAGTTACGTGACTATTTAGGTGGTTTCGGTTTTAAAGGTGACCAAGTTACTGACCCAAGCGGCCGTTTCTCTGGCGGTGAAAAGGCCCGCTTAGTACTCGCTTTAATCGTCTGGCAACGCCCAAATTTACTGCTACTCGATGAGCCAACTAACCACTTGGACTTAGATATGCGCCAAGCACTTACCGAAGCCTTAATGGCCTTCGAAGGGGCTTTAGTTGTCGTTTCCCATGATAGGCATTTACTGCGCACCACCACCGATGAACTGTATTTAGTCCATGGCGGTTCTGTCGAGCAATTTGACGGTGATTTAGAAGATTACCAACAATGGCTAGCTGAGCAAAATAAGCTCGAATTACAGCAAGTTCGTGATCAACAAGAGAAAGACAAGCCAGCAGCCGCGGCAACGGTTACAGCACAAGATAGAAAAGATCAAAAACGTCGTGAAGCTGAATTTCGTCAGTTAACTCAGCCTATCCGTAAAAAAATTACGGAATTGGAAAAGCAGATGGATAAACACTCCAACGCGCTGAGTGAGCTAGAAGCAAAACTTTCTGATGCTTCCATTTATGAACAAGATAAGAAAGCTGAATTGACGGAATGTTTGAAAAAACAAACTGAACATAAAGCCGCGCTTGAAGATGTCGAAATGGAGTGGATGGATTTGCAAGAACAGTTAGAAACCATGACCAGTGAGTCATGAAGCATTACCCTGATATTTAAGTTTGAGTAAGATGAGAGCTTAATAATGCTCTCATCTTGTCTTGTCTTGTCTTGTCTTATCGCATGTTCCGCTGAGTCATATATAACACAACGCACGGAAATATAACTAAAATACTATTATTTTGTTATAAAAATAATATCGTTGACGTATGAAATTTATCTTTCGGTTAATGCCTGTTTCATTCGTGTGATCGGCTTAATAAGATAATCAAAAACACTTTTCTCACCCGTTTTAATATCAACGGAAGCAATCATTCCAGGAATGATATCCATTTTATTGTTATTTTTATCGAGTAAGTAATTCGTTTCTGTTTCAACAATAATACGATAAAACGTTTCTTCTTGATTTAATTTTAAATCATTACGCTGATTGTTATTACTTAAAGTATCAGGGCTGATCAATTTTACAGTCCCTTTTAACCCACCATAAATGGCATAGTCATAAGCGGTTATTTTTACTACTGCAGGCATCTCTGGTCTTAAAAAAGCGACATCTTGTGGCCGAATATAAGCCTCAACCATTAATTTGTCATCTAATGGTATAATTTCTAAGATATCTTGCCCGGTATTAACAACGCCACCCACTGTCGTGATTTTAATATTTTTCACGATACCACGTACAGGTGCGTGAATCTCTGAACGTATAACATGATCTTCACGCATGCCCATATTTTCTTTGGCTTGAGCAAGCTCAGAACCAACACGAATTAATTCCTCATTCGCCTCTGCAATATAATTATTTTCACGCTCATTAATTTGTGTTGCTAGCTCAACAGACTGTCTTTCCATGCGTAACACTTCCACATGAGATACCAAGCCTTCTTTGGCTAAAGGTCGAGTGATTGCAATTTCTCTATCTAATAAGTTTTTACTTTGTCTTAAACCCGCAATAGCTTCGTCTCTTTGCCTTTTTTTTGCATTAAATGCATTCATTTCACGTTCCACTAACTTTTGGTCATTGACTGCCGAAAAGTCAGGTTCTTCATTACGTGATTCACTATATAATCGGATATATATTGCTTCTAAATTTTGTACCTTCGCTTGGCTTTCCCGCAAGACTGCCATACTTCTTGCATCATCTAACTTGAGAAGAATTTGCCCTTTTTCAACGATATCACCTTCTTTAACAAACATTTCTTCAATATTACCGGGATCGATACTTTGAATGACTTGTTCACGACTACTAGGAATAATCGTTCCCTGGCCTCGAATTATCTCTTCTAAATCACTGAAATAAGCCCAAATAATAAAAACAGTCAATAACAGTGCTAAGAATAGGATCGGAAGAAACAGTAATGTATGGCGCTCTTTTTTCATCACTGATTGTAAATCATGTGAAAAATCATGAGATTGATAACTGTTTTTGCTCCTCTCGGAAGATTGCTTATGCTTGTTCATGTTCAACCTTCCCTTCATGTTGTTTTATAGCGTGTCTAACCTGTGAAACAATACGAACTTGTGGCACAGCTGGGCGCTGAACTCTCGGTTTATCTGTGTTCACTGCTTTTTCTATATCATCTTTCTTTTCTAATGTTTTAAGCACCGAATCTTTAGGGCCATCTAGTACAATTCGGCCATTATCAACAACAATAATACGATCGACTAAACTCAAAATAGGTAATTTATGTGTCACAACAATAAGTGTTTTATTTTTTGTCCATTCACCAATAGCCGCTAGTACGTCTTTTTCCGTTTCAACATCAATTCCTGTAGTTGGCTCATCTAATAAAACAACTTGTGGATTATGCAATGTCAGTTGTACTAAAGAGACAATTTGCTTTTGGCCGCCAGAAAGACCTAAGCCATCTTCACCTAGTGGCATATCTAAGCCAGCCGGATGTTGGCGAATAATTTTATCTAAATGAAAACGCTGCAACGCATGAATTAAGTCGTCATCAGAGGAATAACCGTCAAGGCGGGCAAGGTCTAGATTTTCACGCAATGAACCAAAAAATAACCGTGGTTTCTGTGTTAACATCGCCAATTTACTTCTTAAGTAAATAGGGTCTATTTGGCGAATATCTATATCATCTAAAAATATATTGCCTTCTTGCTGCTCATATAGCCCAGTTAATAATTTTAAAAGGGTGCTTTTTCCACCGCCGATTTTGCCTAAAATGGCCACTTTTTCTCCAGCAGCAATATTTAAATTAATATCTTCCAAGGCTGGTTGGCTATCTTTATTATAACGATAGCTGACATTAGATAACGTCAACGCACCTCTAACGGAGGTTGGTGAAATATATTTTTTATGATCTTCGCGCTCAATTGGACGTTCAAAAATATTTTTAACACCATTTAACGCTGTCCGAGCAGATTGAAAACGCGTTGCTAAGCCTGCAATTTGTCCTAAAGGTGCTAATGCTCGCCCAGACAGTATTACACTAGCAATCAATCCCCCCATAGTAATGCGTGAGTCTACATCACTAGCATGGATCAAATAGGTACCAACAAAAACTAATGCAACAGTATTGATTTGTTGCATTCCCGCACTGAAATTCAACATAAAGTTGGTTAAATTACGGACCTTTATGGATGCGAATGCCGTTTTCTCTGTTAATATTTCCCACCGCTGTTGAGCCCAATTGACTGCATTGTTCAACTTTAACGTTTCAATACCTTCGATAGCTTCAACGGCTAAACCCTGTCTCTGAGAGGTTTCTTTCATTGATGCATTAATGCCCTCAGCTAAAGGTTTTTGAATCAAAATACCAGCGATAATAACGATAGGAATAATAGTCAATGGAACTAATGCGAGATAACCGCCAATCATACTGATCACGCCAATGAACAACAGAATGAAAGGTAGGTCAACAAGCGCTATCAAGCTAGCACTCGTCATAAATTCTCGGATGGATTCAAAATCACGTAAATTATTTGCATAAGAGCCAGATGAAGATGGTTTTTTATCTAAGCGAATCCCCATTACTCGGTGAAATAACATAGCGCTTATTATGATATCAGCTTTTTTCCCAGCAATATCAAGAAGGTAACCCCTCAGCATTTTTGCTAAAAATTCAAAGCATATTGCTAGCAGAACACCTATCGATAATACCCATAATGTTTCATACGCTTGATTTGGGATCACTCTATCATAGACATTCATGACATATAGGGAGCTAATTAACGCCAAAACATTAATTACGAATGAAGCTACGATAACTTGATAATAATACTTTTTAAACTGCCAAATTATTTTCCAAAAATGATTTTTTTCGTATTTTTCAATTTCAGAACGGCTCTCAGATTTTATATTTCGTTTTATAAACCAACTATACCCTGAATAATTTTTTGATAGCATTTCAATGCTAATTGACTGACAAATTCCTTCTTTCGTTAAGATTTCAAAATAACGTTCATTATTGTTTTCTTCTATTTTATTAATAACAATAGACTCATTATTTTCAAGTAATATAATAAAAGGAACAGCAATAGTCGGGATAGTTTTTAAATCAATCTCAATCAACTGGTTATCGAATTGATGTGAATTTAACACGTTAACAAGAGAGGAGTAATCTATTGATTTATCAGCCTTTCTTTTTGTTTGAGATAGTAATACCTCTGGCAGGATCGCATACCCTAACCGCGCAGTAACTAGGGATATATTATTAATAATATTCATGTTATTTTTAGCACTTATTGATTCATCCATGCAGACATTTTTGCCTGCACACTAAGATAACTAAGTGTCGCGTCTCTAAAATCATTTTTCAAAGTGACTGCACTTGTCTGTATATTTGCTAACTCATTATAAGCATCTAATAAATCAATCAATGAACGACGGTTAATCGTAAATTGTTTTTCATAATTGCTGACAACTTTTTTTTGTTCCAAAATATAATTTTTAGCTATAGCTTCTTGTTCTTCACTTTTCATCATATTTATAGCTGCGGATTGGCTCATTTCTTCAATTTCACGAAATGTTATTTTAATTCGCTCATTGGATGCTAATAATGCATACTCTTTTTGTGCTTCACTATAATAACTAGCTTGGTCAAAGATATTCCAAGAAACACGTAAAAAAACCTCTTTATTATCAGGAGTTGCATTTATTTCTAAGTTTAGTGCAGGTTTTCTCATTGCACTTGCGACTTTAACATCTGCATCAAGGCTTTTTGCATCGGCAACCTGTGCTTTATAACTTGGGTTATTTTCCAGATTACTCTCTTGAAAGTTCCGTAAAATTTCAGTGCTATCAGTATTTCGAAACGGGTCAAGAAATTGATCTGCTAATAATTTTCTTTGCGTTAATATCGATAGCTGACTTAACGCTAAATTTAAATTCCGCTCTACTTCAGCTCGGTTCATCTCAACTTTCAAAGTACGTGCTTTAACTTGCGTTAATTCACTTGAACGACCAGGGTCATACTGAATTATCGTATTTAATTTCTCTAATATATGTTGATGACGAGCTAAGTTTTCATCAATGACAACAAGTGTTTCTTTATTTCTTAAAATAAGTAAATAAAGCTGACTAATTCGAACGCTTATATCTTCTTGTGAAAGAACATATTGATTCTCATAGTATTCTTGTTTGAATTTTTCTCTATCAACACCAGCCTCTATTCCTCCCCAAGCATAAACATTCATTGTTGTTTTCACTCCTGGATGAAACCCTGATTCCATAGAATTACTTTCATATTTATGATGTTGAGCAACTGGCTGTGTCCCCATCACACTTACCACTGGATAGTGCCCGGAGTTTGCCATTTTCACATTACTTTGTGCAGCTTGGTAATTCGCATGAGCTTCTTGAACTTCAGGCGTATTATATAAAGAATCTTTAAGTAAATTTCTCAGTTCAATAACATCAGCCACTGTATTCACAGAGAACACACTCAATAAGAATATAGCCAGAATATTAAAAGCTCTTAATTTCATATTTTAAATATATGTCTATAAAGAAGGATGTAAATACATTTCAACCTATTAATATTAGGAATGTTAATATTAATATTAATAAAATAAAGAGGCAGGGTTAACCAGCCTTATTACTCATTAACATTTCCATTCATATAAATATATTAAAATGTTGGGGGCATTATTTTTAATACCCCCCATAATTATAATTTTAGATTATTGCAGCTTGGTTTTCTTGTAACGCATCTAACGATGAATTCATAAAACCACTCAAATTGGTTGATGCAATACTCCCATCAACATCCATTTCATGCAGCTCCATAGTATTTTCTTGTGAAAATAGCTTCAGTAATGAAAGGTCACTCGTTATTGGTGATACACTCGTAGACTCTTTAAGATCACTTATATTCACAGTAATTGAAGGTTGATAACTCGTACCGTCATTATCTGTTAGAGTTAAAGTAAACTCTTCTTTATCAACACCAACTGGGCGTGTTGTACTTGGTCGATAAGAGAAATCACCGAAGTTTTTCTCTCCTAAAGAAATTGAAAAGAGCCCACCTGCATTGGTTTTAATCGCAATTTCACCGTTACCGAAATCAGCCCAATTACTTTTATCATTTCCATCAAATGACACTGATTTATTTAATGGATCATATTTGTAAGTTATACCATCGACTTCAACACTAATTGATTTCATTCCATCTGCACCAAAGGTTAAAGATGAAGTTGCATCTTTACCTTTAGAAAAACTACTTTCAATGACATTTTCATTTGGCACATATTTACTCAAAATATTGCCTAAAGAGCTCATGTCTTTCAACACAATCACGTCACTCTGGTCATTATCAGTGCCATGTTTACCATCGAAAGCAACGGGTTTCAGATAATCTGAACCAGTTTTTCCATTATTGACAGTCACCATGTCTTGACCAATTCCGATTGCAA
This sequence comes from Providencia sp. PROV201, assembly GCF_028479545.1. Classification (NCBI taxonomy): domain Bacteria; kingdom Pseudomonadati; phylum Pseudomonadota; class Gammaproteobacteria; order Enterobacterales; family Morganellaceae; genus Providencia; species Providencia sp. PROV201. Next base: position 212,917 of record NZ_JAMPNW010000006.1, on the reverse strand, counting down.
CAGAACGAATTCCATTATCTACCAAAAATTCAGTCCACTTATCTTCACCAATATCGGTATAAGCACTTCCTGGAACATAATCTTGAGGTGACTGCTCACTTATTCCTGGATCATAAACATTATTCCCCATATTAGGTGTTCCATCACTAATAAAGAAGAAGGTATTATCAACAGATTGCTCCGTCACAGGACCTGTACCACTTGCTGGAAGATTATTATAACTATCTACGATTTGCTGTAATGCCGCGTCATAGTTAGTATTAACCCCAATATTTAAGCTATGTGATATCTTACCTTGATTACCTTTTAGACTATTGATCAAATCTTTAGCTTCATCCAAAGTAAACCAATGTGAAGTACCATGCGTTGTTTGTAATGATGGATTGATAACCGATGCTTCATCCGCAAAACCATTCAAACTTACACGAACATCACCTGAATCAGCACTATTTAAGCGCTCTTCATAGCTATTTAATAAACTCTCGATTGAATCTAGCGCGGCATCATAGCGTGTTTTTATCGCTGTTCTCGAACTTTCATCTGAAATTCCGCTATCCCTTTTCCCCATGCTGCTAGATAAGTCTAATGAAATAATTACATTCGCATAGAATGTATTATTAGTTGGGGCTTGCACCACGACTTCAACATTATCAGAGAATGGCTTATCATCATGAATAATAATTTCAGTATCAACAATATCTATGCCATTACTTAATCCAAAATCAATTTTGAGTGAATCTGTACCTGCAGGATGATCAACAAGGCCTTTCAAATCAATATGATAATCAACACTAGTTTGGCCATTTTCATTCTTGATATCTGTGACGGTAACAGAAATAACGTCTTTGCCTTCTGAGGTTTTGCCTACAAAGCCATCACTTGTTACTTCCCATATAACAGGTTTACCGCCTGATGTCAGAGTCGTTGTAGGCTCTGTGATTTTGAGATCCTGCTCTGTAGTCGGCTTATCATTAGGGTTTGCTAATATTATTGTCCCTGTTGTCACGGCTAAAGCACTATCCGCAGTTCCATCTGTTCTGAGCCCTTTTTCATAAACATCCACAACTGATGGTAATGATGGTGTAATTTCAATCGTTACTTCAGCTATGTTGGACACGTTGCCGTTTTTGTCTTTGACGGTGTAAGTGATGGTGTCAGTGCCCACTTCCCCGCGATTTGGGGTGTAAACCAGTTTGCCATCGGCGTCGAATGTTGCCGTGCCTTTGGTGCCGTTAGTCACGATCACCGCAGTGCTTGGGTCAATGTCACCATCCAAGTCAGTGTCATTTTTCAACACATCCATTGTTACTGGCACGCCGTCTTTGGTCACACCATCGTCGTCGTTCGCTACTGGCGCCGCATCGATAGTGACAGTGACCGTGGCCGTGTTGGACACGTTGCCGTTTTTATCGGTCACTTGGTAGGTGATGGTGTCAGTGCCCACTTCCCCACGATTTGGGGTGTAAACCAATTTGCCATCGGCGTCGAATGTTGCCGTGCCTTTGGTACCGTTAGTCACAATGGTGACGGTGCTTGGGTCGATATCGCCATCCAAGTCAGTGTCATTTCTCAACACATCCATTGTTACTGGCACGCCGTCTTTGGTCACACCACGGTCATCTTTTGCTTCGGGGGCATGCTCTACTGGTTTAGAGCTACTACTTCCGCCACCTGAACTTGAAGCAATAACACCAGCAATAGGAATAAGCGCAGCTAACCACCATGGGTTAAATGCCCACACTGGTGCTAATGCATCACCGCCAATGGCTTGCCCTGTCGCTTGACCATCCGCTAATTGACTAATTGCATCACTTTTTCGGCACTTTCTGGAATGTATGGGAAATACTGGCCATTTTCATGTTGACCAATAATTAGATTAGAGCTTCCCTCGTGATAGCCAATTTCACCATTATCTGCAAAATAATTTTCGATAATAATATCTGGTTGCTCGATATCACTACCTTCAAAAGCAATAAATAAATTTTTATCAACTCGTTTAACTGCGATATTTTCTGGTGCAAAATTAGTTTCTTCATCAATTAAAAGATAATTAACATTTTTTTTTGCATTAATATGTAATGGCTGATTTTGTTGGCCTATACCCTGTTGCCCGGCAATAATAGAATGTTGCTCAATTGTTTTTTCGCTATTATTAATCTTAATTGATATTTTTTTTATAGACATAGTTATCCATTGCCTCATTGAAGACAATTATTCATTGTTTTAAATTTATTGGAGTATTTTCAGTTATTGACAATCTTTGAGCATGTCAACACGCGATAAGGTATGAGACTGAACACTTATATTTCCTTTAATATCATTCAGTTCCCTCTCATCCATCGCTCTTAGTTTAGTTTTCCCATCAACTTCAACAATCAAAAATAGATGCTTTTTTCCAGCGTCTAATTGGAAAAAATCGGAAGAATTTAATTTAGTATTATAGCGTTCTTTTACGTCTGTCTTATGAGCTGTTAAATTGTTTCTTCCAGCACACAGCTCAATGCCCTTAACGGAATTACTTTCTAGCGAAGTTAAATATTCATTATTCACAAATATATTAATTGTTTTCCCTTTGACTTGATTGTCTAGGCGATAAAATAAAACCAATGCTTTATTATCATTGACCACATTATATTCTTTAAGAGTGTTCTTATTGTTCCATGACTCTTTATTATAACCATGCAGTCCATTATTCTTCATGCAGCCAGAGAGTGCAATTACACACAGTATTATTGCAACCCCATATACTTTTCTCATAACAACCCTTTTTGATACAGTCAATTTTTATTTAAAACGGAAGCTATTCCCTTATTTAAATAAGGAAATTAATATTGAATTGGTGACATCTAGAAATTGGATTTAATTAGAACCCAATAGCAAAAATATATGATTTGTACTCTATTGTTCTAACCTTATAATTTCCCCTCGCAAGGTAAAATATTTAGTTACATGTTGAAACTTTTGGCATTATATAGTTTGCAATTGATATACGTCAAATAAATAACCAATAGCTATATCAATCGAATGAATAGATATCAATATTGGCCGTTATTTTTTCGATTGACTTTAACTTGCTGTTTTATAACACAAAAAAATTGTTTAAAGTTTAAAATATTTTTTTATAACTCTTAAGGAGTAAAGAGCAAAAGATTAAAAAACAATTAAAATAAATATATTAATTTGAAAATATCACCTTTGTAAGTGTTTTAAATATTTTCAATCCTCTCTTTAATATGTTGCCAATTTGTTTTTTATTTGTTTAATTTGCGTATAATTTAGCCATGAGTAAGCAGAAAAACAGATATTTTCATAGCGTAATATTCCTATTATATATAGGGTTATTAAAGCATGATGTGAATATTCACATATAAAAATTAAATACGTTCTTTATCGAAACAATTATAAATTAGGAAATCTAGACTTTATTCAGGAATTATTATTCTCTTTTTTAGCATGATTATTCCTAGTTGAACGTTATCAAAGTATTCTTATTTAGATGAATAGAACTATCACATAATACCCATATAAATAATTGGGTTAATACCCTCTTTCACGTAAAACATAATATTAGAATAACTTTTAAAGATATTTAATTATTAAGTCATTAAATATTTCTAATGACTTAATAATTCCTGATAGCTTAATAGTTAAATATACTTACCCTATGATTATTTCTCTTTCTTAATGTTTTACTAAAAAAGATTAGTTAATTTCCCGTACACACATCACATAATACTGGCCATCAATAATTTCAGTGCCTTCGGTTTCATGCTCAAAACCCGGAAACTCGCTGTCCCATGCTTGAAGACTATGCAAGTAGCCGATATGCGGGCTGTTTTTATCGCCAAAGCTTTCACCCGATAACAACATAGGGATACCCGGTGGATAAGGAATAATCGAGTTAGCCGCAATACGTCCGGCAAGATTATCTAAAGGAACCGCCTCAACGCGGTTAGCGACAATTTCTTGATAAGCATCGCGTGGGCTCATCATCACGGCAGGAAGTTGCTCATAAGCCTGATTTAACTGCCCTCCAGGGTTATTTTTTTGCAGATACACAAACATTTTATTGCCTAGATCACGGAGCCCCATCTCACCATAGATCTCAGGAGCCGCTTCAACGACTTCAGGTAATACCTTTTTCAGTGCCGTATTGTTGTCATAATGGCGCTTAAACGACAGCAGCGCATTGACCAGCGTTCCCCATTTCCCTTTTGTAATTCCCATCGAAAACAAGAACATAATTTGGAAATCAGTCGTACGGGTCGGCACAATACCATAGTGATTTAACCATGCCGTGACTAACGCTGCGGGGACGCCGCTACCCAGTAATTTACCGTCATCTCCCATTCCCGGTGACAAGATACTCACTTTAATCGGGTCCAGCATTGCCCAATTTTCAGGGATATCTTTAAAACCATGCCATTTATCTTCGGGGTTCATCACCCAACAGCTTTGTTCTTTCATCAACAGCTCAACAGGGGCGTCTTCAAAAGCATAGCGTTTACCTGTTGCTGGGTCTTTTACCATTTCTTGATTCCATGGTTTGAAGAACCACTCATCGTCATTGATAAATTCTTTGTATAGATAGCCCAGTGATTGACGGAAGTCTATGGCTTCACGGATCACTTCATCAGTAAGTGAGCGCCCACTGTTACCGTCCATCATGTCTGCGGCAATATCATTTGAGGCACAGATTGCATATAGCGGCGAAGTGGTCGCATGCATATGATAGGCTTGGTTAAAACGATTGAAATCAATCGAATTGCGGCCATTTCGAACGTGGATAAATGAAGCTTGCGAAAGCGCATTCAATAATTTGTGCGTAGAGTGAGTCGCAAAAATAGTTGGCTCATCGTCTTTTCTAGGATCATCACGCATCGCAAAGTGGTCATGGTAGATAGGGTTAAAACGTGCGTAGCCGTACCATGCCTCGTCGAAATGGATTCTATCTAATGATTTATCCAGCAAATCCTGTACTTTACGTGCGTGATAACATACGCCATCGTAAGTACAGTTGGTTACGACGCTATATGCAGGTCGTTTGCCTATTTTATCCGAAGTTAATGGGTTTTTAGCGATTTTCTCAACAATTGCTTCCGGTGTCATTTCTTGAGGGTAAATCGGGCCAATGATGCCATAACGATTGCGGCTTGGTGTCATATAAACCGGTTTTGCTCCGGTTAAAATCAAACCTTGCTCAATAGATTTGTGGCAGTTGCGGTCAATTACAACAACATCGTCATCCGTCATGCAAGCTTGCATGATCGTTCGATTCGAACCTGATGTTCCTACGACCACGGAATAAGATTGATCAGCCCCAAAAATGCGTGCGGCATTCCTTTCACATTCACCAAATGCGCCAGTGTGGTCTAACAGTGAACCCACAGCAACCCGCTCTATACCAATATCCGTACGAAATAAGTTCTCCCCAAAGAAATCATGATAGATGCGACCTGCGGGGGTTTTGGTGAACCCAACACCACCTTGATGCCCCGGTGCTGCCCATGAATATTCATGTACATCACTGTATTTAATCAAGCTTTTCATCAACGGGGGTAATAAATTAGCACGGTAACGGATAATCGCGGCAAGGACACGGCCTGCAATAAAATCTGCGGAATCTTCTAAAATCCACGCAAATTCATCGACTTGTTCCATCATCTTACGGTCAAATGCTGTCAAGGCTTCTTCACGATCACTTAATAAAAAGACAGGGACATCTTCTTGCCTGCGGTGAAGTTGGGTAATTAACTGATGTGCTTGCGTTTGTTCCTGCGTGTCTGACATATCACGACCATATAACAAACAGTCAATACTAGTATTTGACCGAATGTATGCCATCCCATCTTCAAAATTACGAATGATCACGGTTTCTACGTGCTCATCTTTAAGTTCACTGGCGAGTCTTGCTACGGCATGGCTAATAACGGAGTCGTCATCGGTTAATTCCGTATAAACTATGAGTGCTCTCATCAATAACTCCCTTTTAACGTTTTAAAATCAAAATACTTATGATATTAGTCTTAACGCAAATAAGGCTTGATTGCAAAGTTATCGATGAGGATCTAAGCCATCAATCATTCATCTAATTTATTAATCACTACTCTTGCATTCATAACCAATGACTTCGCTTTCGCTTCCCTTCGTTGCAATAACGCCATAAAGATCAAATCAGTCAGTGTGTTTTGTGCAGTTCTTGATGAAATTGACGAACTACGCCATTCATCTTCCTCTGCGATACTTTCAAGAACATAATCAGCAATTTGCCCCAATGGTGAATCACCATCACGAGTAATCGCGATAACGCACGCCCCTTGTTTACGTGCAATGTTCGCTGCTGTTAGCATGTCTTTACGCCTTCCTGTAAAAGAAATGACGATTTGTACATCATGGGTATTAAGCGTGAGCGCAGCCGCTATTTGCACATGATGGTCTGACTCCACGAGTGTTGTAATACCAATTTTTTGTAATTTGTAACTTAAATCTTTCGCTGTTAATCCTGACCCACCAATACCGACAATTTGAACTCTCTGTGATTGGTCTATTCGTTCAACAATTCTTTCAAATTGATTGAAATCAATTAGTTTTGTTGTTTCTGTGATTGAATGATTTTTTTCCATTGCCAATTTCTGAGCAACAACCATCAAGTTGTCATCAGGCGCAATACGATTATGTAGAGCAGAATGAGGCGCTCCTTCCTTAAGTTGCTGGCGCCCAATAATCTCACTAAGTGCGAGTTTCAAAGCGGGATACCCCTTTACCCCAACTTTCTGACTAAACTTAACGATAGCAGACTGGCTGACATCTAAAATTTCCGCTAATTGCTGAGATGACAGATTCAGTACATTTTCGGGATTTTCAAGGATAAATTGTGCAATTTTGCGTTGGTTTTCCGCTAATCGCGGTAATGAGCAAGTAATGATATCTAATAGTGTCATGACACCCTCTCGAGATTAGCGTTCTTTTTTCGTTTTACAGAATAAATTAATAATAAATTATTCCTATTTTATTTGACCGATGACTTGAAAATAATTGTTTAAATTCAATCAATAATAGACATTCAATCTAAACTAAGTAACAAAATATTCTTTTATATTCGCAAATTAGAATAGGTAACACCGTGATTTTAATCACACCAAAGGAATAAATAATTCCTTAATATTAGTTCAATAACTGATTTAGGAGCAATTTTTATGACTATCGACTTAAGCAAAATGGTAACTGAAAGCCGTAATGAGGCCAGTACCAATATCGACCAACTCTCAACGGCTGAAATGCTGAAGGTCATTAATGATGAGGACAAGCTCGTTCCGTTAGCGGTTGAAAAAGTGCTCCCTGAAATTGCCCAACTGGTTGATAAAGTTGCAGAAGCCTTTTTAAAAGGGGGTCGTTTGATTTACTCGGGTGCAGGAACCTCTGGCCGTTTAGGGATCCTTGATGCCAGTGAGTGCCCACCAACTTATGGAACGCCCCATGAACAAGTTGTCGGTTTAATTGCCGGTGGTCACCAAGCTATCTTCCGTGCCGTAGAAAATGCAGAGGATAAGCCTGAGCTGGGTGAACAAGACCTCAAAGATATTCAATTCAATAAAAATGATGTACTCGTCGGCATCGCGGCCAGTGGGCGTACTCCCTATGTGTTAGGCGCGCTCGCTTACGCACGCCAAATTGGTGCCACCACCGCGGCTATCAGCTGTAACCCTAATAGCCCTGTGGCTAATAGTGCTGATATCGCCATCACACCCGTTGTTGGCCCAGAGGTCGTTACGGGTTCTTCCCGTATGAAAGCGGGAACAGCCCAAAAATTGGTACTAAATATGATAACCACAGGGGCAATGATCCGTATCGGAAAAGTGTTTGGTAATTTAATGGTCGATGTCGAAGCAACAAATGCCAAACTTATTGAAAGACAAACAAAAATTGTGATGGAAGCGACACAATGCGATAGAAACACCGCAGAGTCTGCGCTTCAACAATGTGATAGGCACTGTAAAACCGCCATTTTAATGGTGTTATCTGGCTTGAATGCCGATGAAGCACGCCAGTTACTCTCTAATAATAATGGCTTTATTCGCACAGCACTCAATATCGCTACCTCCGCCTAACCTGCGGATTTTATGAGATAAATAGCATGGCTAAAATAACAATAGAAATGATGCAGCAAGTTCTGCAACACGTTGGTGGTCGTCGCAACATTAAGTTAGCAGGCAACTGTATGACACGCCTACGCTTGACGCTCAATAACGATCAGTTGGTCGACAAAGCCGCACTTAAACAAATCGCAGGAGTCCTTGGTGTTATTGAAAGTGATGAACAACTGCAAATCATCGTGGGCCCCGGCAAAGCACAAACTGCTGCGGATTTAATGAATCAATTGCTAGAAAGTGAAGATGACGACCATCAGGAGCCATCTTCCCCTCAAGACCTGAAAGATATTGCATCCGCAAACAAGCAGCAACTGAAAAAGAAACAAACCAGTGCCGTTCACCGATTTTTATCAAAATTTGCCACGATATTTACACCATTAATTCCGGGTTTTATTGCTGCTGGCTTATTATTAGGTTTTGCAACACTGGCAAAACAGAGCTATTTTCCTGCGGGTCTCCCGACAAAGCCTGAAGAGCAGACCCTACTCGTACATACTATTTTATATATGTCAGTATTTAGCAAAGGGCTGTTTAGCTTTCTAAGTATTCTTATTGGTTATAACACTCAAAAAGCCTTTGGCGGTAGCGCAGTAAATGGCGCCATCATCGCTTCACTGTTTGTTCTTGGATACAACCCAGAAATAGCCAAAGGGTTCTATTCTGACATGAATAGCTTCTTCGGGTTAGCTATCGACCCAAGAGGTAACATTATTGGGGTCTTGATTGCATGTATTTTTGGCGCATGGGTCGAAAAACAGGTACGTAAAATCATCCCAGCTAACCTTGATATGATTTTAACTTCAACAATTACCCTGTTAATTGTTGGTGCTGCGGTGTTTATCTTCATCATGCCAATTGGCAGTTGGTTATTCTCTGGCATGTCATGGCTTTTTGTGCATTTAAGCAGCAACCCATTCGGAACGGCAATACTAGCAGGGCTGTTCTTGATTGCAGTAATGTTTGGCGTGCACCAAGGTTTTGTTCCGGTATATATGGCATTGGTTGAAACTCAAGGCTTTAACTCACTTTTCCCTATCCTAGCGATGGCAGGTGGTGGGCAAGTTGGTGCCGCAATGGCGTTGTATGTTAAAGCCGCGAAAGATTCGATATTACGTAACCAAATTCGTGGGGCCATCATTCCAGGTTTCTTAGGCGTCGGTGAGCCGCTGATCTACGGTGTCACTCTTCCGCGGATGAAGCCGTTTGTCACAGCATGTTTAGGTGGTGCTGCGGGAGGTTTCTTTGTTGGATTAGTGGCTTGGATGGGGTTACCGGTTGGTTTAAATACCGTCTTTGGCCCATCCGGCTTAGTCGCTATCCCAATGATGACCTCTGCTGATGGCGTGTTCCCAGGAATGTTAGTTTATGTAGGCGGGTTATTCACATCCTACTTATTCGGTTTTATTTTTACTTACTTCTTTGGGACAAAAAATGTCGATTTAGACTAATAACTCGATCAAACAAAAAAGCAGCTAGTTGGCTGCTTTTTTGTTCTTGACATCATAAGCCACAGCTTATACTTTCTGTATACGTCATAGCTTATGCAAGGATGCATCGTGTGGATAGTCATATTAACACCTCGTTTTGAAACCTGGCTAAACAAACAAAATGGGCGCACTCAAGAAAAAATTTTAGCTGCACTCAGAAATTTAGAAGTTTTGGCCCAAGATTGCCTCGCCCCTATGCCGATACAATAAAAGGCTCTAAGTACAGCAGCATGAAAGAACTCAGGGTTCAACATGCAGGCAAAGCCCTCCGCGCATTTTTTGTATTTGATATTCAGCGGCAAGCGATTGTTTTATGTGGTGGTGATAAAAGTAATGACAAACTTTTTTATCAAACTATGGTACGAATCGCGGATGATGAGTTTACTGCATATCTAAAATTGATGGAGAAAAAAAATGAAGACCCTACATGATGTAATTGCTGAACGCTGCCCAGAAAGCCAAGCAAGAATTAACGAGTTAGCGGATGAAATGATACTTGCAACGGGGCTTCAGTTAATGCGAGAGGAACTTAATATTTCGCAAAAGATGCTAGCCAGCCGCCTTGGTATTTCTCAACCAGCTATTACTCAAATTGAACAACGAGGCAATGATCTTAAACTGGCAACATTAAAACGCTATGTTGAAGCAATTGGAGGTAAACTCAGCCTTACGATTGAATTACCGACAGGTAATAGCCGAGTCTTTCATATCTAGATTCACCAAGAAGCTCAATTATACTCGCTTCTTGGTAAAGCTGATCATTCCAACCAAATTAACGGCACACACAGTGCAGTTAATAAGCCCATTACCCAGTTAAAAATAAACCAAGCACGGCGGCTGCGTAAAAATAAGCTAATTAAAGAACCAAACCCCATCCAAATCAGGCCAGCCAGCAAATTCACGATCACAAAGGCAACACTCATTATTAAAATTGATTGAGTAAATAACTCACCGGGGAGGCTAAATCCCCCTACAGCACCTAAACCCATCATCCACGCTTTTGGGTTTAAAAATTGCAATAAGCCCCCTTGATACCAAGTCACACTTTTCGCGACTTCGCTATTGGTCTTAAGTGGTGCATAATTAGCGGTGGCGGTTTTCCATGCGAGCCAAAGTAAATACAAGCTCCCAGCAATTTTTAATGCGATATGAATGGCGGGATAAAGCAGTAAAAGTGCAGCAATACCGAATGCAGAAAGATAAAGTATGGATTGCATGCCTAACATAATACCAAAGCATAATGTTATCGTATGGCGAAAACCGTAGTTTGCTGCACTTGACGTTAGCAACATATTGTTAGGGCCGGGAGTGACTGCAGCAATGAATAAAAACGTAAAAAGAGAAAAAACCAGCCCCAATGTCATTTATAATTTAGCCTCAAACTCAAATTTGTTTACTTGCATCACAAAAAAATAACAGTATGTTATGTGACTCACAAGAGTCTCCATTAAATAAAAATAAGGCTATGTCAGAAAACTTTCGTCCAATAAGTTGGGCTAAAAATCCACACCTCCAAACATTACTGCCAAGGATTTTCCGTAGAACACCGAAAATCAAACCGATATGGCAGCGCCTTGAATTGCCAGATGGCGATTTTATCGATCTCGCTTGGAGCGAAAAACCTGAGCTAGCGGCGCACAAGCCACGTTTAGTGATATTCCATGGCCTAGAAGGGAATTTTAAGAGCCCTTATGCCCACGGGATGCTAGAAGCTGCCCAAAATAACGGTTGGTTGGGTGTGGTGATGCACTTTAGAGGTTGTAGCGGTGAGCCAAATCGCCAGCAGCGAATTTACCATTCAGGCGAAACAAATGACGCCCGCTATTTCCTCCGTTGGCTAAAAAAGACCTTTGGGGATGCACCAACCGCAGCTGTTGGTTATTCTCTTGGGGGCAATATGTTAGCCTGCTATCTCGCTGAAAGTGGGCAAAATGCAGATATCGATGCGGGTGTTGTTGTTTCTGCCCCTTTGATGTTGGAAGCCTGTTCTTTGCGAATGGAAAAAGGGATATCTCAATTCTATCAACGCTATTTACTAAATGGCTTAAAACGTAATGCAACGCGTAAATTAGTGCGCTACCCGGGATCACTCCCTTTAAACCTACTGCAATTGAAGCAGCTTAAGCGGATCCGTGAGTTTGATGATGTGATTACTGCGCGTATTCATGGGTTTGATGATGCTACCGATTATTATCAAAAATGCAGTGCATTGCCCAAATTAGCTTATATCACTAAACCAACGTTAATTATTCACGCCAAAGATGATCCATTTATGGCACCTGAAGTTGTGCCTGATTTATCATTTTTACCCCACAATGTGGAATACCAAATGACGGAACATGGCGGACACGTAGGCTTTGTGAGCGGTACCTTGAGAAAACCGCAAATGTGGTTAGAAACCCGCATTCCCCAATGGTTAATGCCTTATTTAAATAAGGAAATAATGTGATTGTTCCATGGCAAGAACTTGCCCCTGAAACATTGGAAAATCTGATTGAAAGCTATGTTTTACGAGAAGGGACAGACTATGGCTCCCATGAAAAAAGCTTGCAAGATAAGGTTAACGATGTGAAACGGCAGTTAGTTTCTGGTGAAATTGTGCTAGTCTGGTCTGAATTGCATGAATCGGTTAATTTCATGCCTAAGGGAAGTTTTTCTTTATGATATTTTTATTCCGTGGTTCATTTTGACGTCATCATCTACCATAAATTAAGTTGGGTGTTTTCTAACGCAACCATGTTGTAAAACTATCAAATAAGGCTCATAACCCTAACACCCGTTAATCCGCTTCATGCACTGTTGATTAAAATAGTGCTTATTAGCGCAACACAGGGAGTCTGCGATGTCCAAAAAGCACCCAATCATAGCCATCACCGGTTCAAGCGGTGCTGGCACAACCTCAACTAGCCAAGCATTTCGTAAAGTTTTTCACCAATTAAATATCCAACCGGCAACACTGGAAGGGGATAGCTTTCACCGCTATACACGTCCTGAAATGGATATGGCTATCCGTAAAGCCAGAGAACAAGGGCGGCACATCAGTTATTTTGGCCCCGAAGCGAATGATTTTGCTTTGCTTGAACAAACCTTAGTCGACTACGCAAAAACCGGCTGTGGGCAGTCCCGTAAATATCTACATACTTATGATGAAGCGGTACCTTATGGCTTGCAACCTGGGACATTCACCCCTTGGGAACCGCTGCCAGACAAAACAGATATTTTATTTTATGAGGGGCTGCATGGGGGTGTTGTTACTCCAGAACATAATGTTGCACAACATGTTGATTTGCTTGTCGGTGTAGTCCCTATTGTCAACTTAGAATGGATCCAAAAATTGATCCGCGATACCACAGAGCGAGGGCACTCTCGCGAAGCAGTCATGGACTCGGTTGTGCGTTCTATGGGGGACTATATTAATTACATCACGCCACAATTTTCTCGCACTCACATCAATTTCCAACGTGTTCCAACGGTAGACACATCTAACCCATTCTCAGCAAAAGCAATTCCGTCACAAGACGAAAGCTTTATTGTGATCCGTTTTCGTGGGCTAGAACAAATTGATTTCCCCTATTTGCTATCAATGATATCTGGCTCATTTATTTCCGCAATGAATACAATTGTCGTTCCAGGAGGGAAATTGGGGTTAGCAATGGAATTAATTATGGCACCAATAGTCGAAAAATTAATTAATCAAAAGAACAACAATTAAATTATTTTTTGATTAATAAACAAGATGCTTATCATTAATTAAGATAAGCATCTTTCAATTCAAATATATTAGTAAAAATTAAATTTATTTTTAGTTTTTTATTTCAAAGCTGTGTGTGACTTCAACGGTTTTCTCTAACATCAATGCCACTGAGCAATATTTTTCAGCAGAAAGTTGAACAGCACGTTCGACCGCTTTTTCCGTTAATTCATTCCCAGTTACAATAAAATGCAAATGGATTTTCACAAAATAACGCGGGGCTTCTTCACGGCGCAGTGAGGTTAATTTAACTTCACAATCAGTAACATCGTAACGGCCCTTTTGTAAAATCGAAACGACATCAATCGCGCTACAGCCGCCGGCCGCCATTAGCACCATTTCCATTGGACTTGGCGCTTTATCGCCCGCATTGCCATCCATCATCACTTGGTGCCCAGACGCTGACTCCCCTAAAAAAGAAAGTCCTTCAACCCACTTTACTCTTGCTTCCATTGTATTTCCCCTTGAAATGAAATCGATTTAAAGGCTACATTGTTCCATAGATACAATGAATGTTATATCAACTTTATTTGGCTGAAGCGATACAGGGGAGACTTTCTGTATTGGATATGCTACAAACAATACTTAGTTGATAGGATTAAGATCAAAACTCAACGGTTTAATTGATCATATTATAGTGTTGATATCAATTTGCGTTACCAAAAGCAATCAAAAGCGCTGAAGTAATCAGCCTCTTGATTATTTAAAGGTATATAAGGCAAATTAATATGCTAAGCTAGTGACTTTAAAGCCAGCCTTTCTAGACGTTTTTCCGAATGGCTGCAATAACATACAGAGGATAACGCTAATGGTTCTCGGCAAGCCACAAACAGACCCTACTCTTGAATGGTTTTTGTCACACTGCCATATTCATAAATATCCATCCAAGAGCACTCTTATCCATCAGGGTGAGAAAGCAGAAACCCTTTACTATATCGTTAAAGGTTCGGTGGCTGTTTTAATTAAAGATGAAGAAGGCAAAGAAATGATCCTCTCTTACCTGAATCAAGGGGATTTCATTGGTGAGCTTGGGTTATTTGAAGAAGGGCAAGAACGCACTGCGTGGGTTAGAGCAAAAGTCGCCTGCGAAGTTGCTGAAATTTCATATAAAAAATTCCGTCAATTGATTCAGGTAAACCCTGATATTTTAATGCGCCTTTCTGCGCAAATGGCTAGTCGCCTACAAACAACATCTGAGAAAGTCGGTAACCTCGCATTCTTAGACGTTACAGGCCGTATTGCTCAAACTCTATTAAATTTAGCCAAACAACCTGATGCGATGACACATCCAGACGGTATGCAAATCAAAATCACTCGTCAGGAAATAGGCCAAATCGTGGGTTGTTCCCGTGAAACAGTTGGTCGTATTTTAAAAATGTTAGAAGACCAAAACCTGATCTCTGCACATGGTAAAACAATTGTGGTTTACGGCACACGTTAATTAACCTTTCAGCCTGGCCACCTTTGGCTGGGCTATTATTGTAAACAGCGGTATATCAATGATATAGCGCTGTTTTTCATTTCTTTGCTTATGGCCCCTTTATTGACTTTCTAGCACACTCGCGTTTTTTGATATTAATTAAAATATACTTATATAAAATAATTAATAATTAATCATCCGAGATTTTATATATGCGCACTATTACTAGCACAAAAAACCAAGTTATTTCGCCACAATTAGAAAATAACAAAAAAGATTTTATTAAGAATAAAACCTTTTTTGAAAACTTACAATATGCAAATCAAGCATCTGTAAATTCCCCCACATTAGTGAAACAACCTACAGAACAGATAAAAAAGACACCACGTGAAAACTTTGTATCTTCATTAAATATAGGAAGTTTGCTACCTAATACCCAGCCAACTCATAAGACATTTTATCCTAAGCATAAAACTATTTTTGAAACTCAAAAAAATAAAAATATTGACATCCGCTCTATCGATTTCAAGACTAGCCTTGATTTTTTTAAAAATATGCCTAGTTCTCAAGATCAGAGCTTAGTTTCTCGCTATCCCCTCATATTTAAAAATTCGAGAAAAATAGAAAAAAATTTTACCCCAGTAGAAGACCATTCAATTACCCATAAAACTCAGGAAGACTTACCAATGCAAACAAGTAAAAAAAACAGCGTTGAAACCTCAACGTTTGTAGATTTTCATTTAAACCGTTCCGCAGGTATGCTATCTAATTTTAAATATAAAATAAAATCCATTCATGAGAAAAGCACTCGTTATTTAGAAAATAAATTAAAAAAAAACAATAATGAAGAACTATGCGTTAAGTTTGAAAATGGGAAGGCTAAAATTACTGATGAGGCTACTATAGCCAGAAAAAACTTAATGAAACAACATGAAAAAACTAATCATGCCAAGGCTACGAGTGATATCATTTATACAATACAGCAAGAAAAATCAGATTTATATAATAACTATAAAATCCTACTCGATGAAATGATCCGAGTTGAATCGAAAATTAATAAACTGATAAGCGGAGAGTCAAAACCTGAAGAGGAAATCCACCCCCTGTATCAAAATCATAAGCAGTTCGAAAAATTAAATATCATCGATATTATAGATTTCCCAATATCACCAAATGGTAAAGTTCGTGATATTAATGTTATCTTCAATAAAATGAGAGCAACCATCGAAATGCTGGAAGATGAATACAATAATTTTAAACAAGTAATTGAAAAAGAAGAAAAAAATAAAGATGATAAAATCAAAAATACAGATAAAATATCTTCTTTTGAACTCACCCACTCATCAAGTAATGTAAGTTTAAGCTCATCTGGCTATCATTCTGATGATATAAGTAATTATAAAGAAAAACAAAAAAGCCTAATACCTAAACGAATCAAAATGTACGATTTTTCACAGGTTAAAAAAATAGAGCACCCAATTAAATCAAAAAAAAGCCATATTCCTCAGTTAATTAAAGCTAATAGACCATCAACGACGAATAAAACAGAAATACCTACTGCAATAATGGACAACTATTTACGAAAAACAAGCTTAAAAAAAACGCTTTATCAAATTCCAGAACCAGGAAAAATTAGAAAGGCCGACAAAATTACCTATGGACACAGTGATTCTACCAATCGACTCCACAAAGGAGAGAAAGCAATCGTTAATTTACCTGAACACCTAAAAGCAAATAATGCTAGCTCCTTAATAATTAAACAAACGCAATCATCTAGACTAAGACAACGTCTGCCTATTAATAAAACTTCCCAAATTCATAAAGCAACCTCAATAACCCCAATAAAATTGAGTAAAATAGAAAAAGAAATAGAAAAAACGTCTAATGAATTAAAGCAACTTAGTAGCAAGATGCAGAAAGAAATACAGTTTCAAAAAAATACTATTTCAAAATTAAATTCAATAAAAAAAATTAAATAACATTAAAAAATAGATTGCAGAAAATATTTTCTGCAATCTTATCTCATGGTTAACTCAGCAATTTCCCGATCGCCGCATCTAATTTCGCCATCCCACTATTAATTTCTTCCTCAGAAATAATCAGTGAGGGCGTAAAACGCAATACGTTAGTGCCTGCATTTAACATCATTAAGCCTTCTACCGCACTGGCTTGCAAAATATCTTTAGAACGGTTTAATAGTTTTCCGTCTAACTCCGCGCCGATTAATAACCCCATTCCTCTGATCTCAGAAAAGATGTGGTATTTATCGTTAAGTTTATTTAAATGAGCAACAAATAATTCACGACGCTTTTCGACACCACTTAACACTTCTTCAGTATTAATAATATCAAATGCCGCATTCCCCACCGCACAAGCTAATGGATTGCCACCATAAGTCGTACCGTGCGACCCCACTTCCATGGTTTTTGCCACTTCTTCAGTGGTGATCATTGCACTGATAGGAAAACCGCCACCCAATGCTTTTGCCGTGGTTAAAATATCAGGCACAACGTTGAAATGCATATAAGAAAATAGTTTGCCTGTACGCCCCATACCGCTTTGTACTTCATCAAAAATCAACAATGCGTTATTGTCGTCACACAGCTTACGAACTCCTTGCAGAAATTCTGATGTTGCTGCGGTTACACCACCTTCCCCTTGTACGGGCTCTAACACCACTGCACAGGTATTTTCATCAATCACCGCTTTGACTGCATCAAGGTCATTAAAAGGCACATGAATAATATCCGCGGGTTTTGGCCCAAAGCCATCTGCATATTTCGCTTGCCCACCAACCGAAACGGTAAATAATGTGCGCCCATGAAAAGCTTGTTTAAAAGCAATAATCTTCGTTTTATATGGGTTATATTTAGTAATGGCGTAGCGACGCGCTAATTTAAACGCGGCTTCGTTAGCTTCTGAGCCGGAATTCACAAAAAATGCACGGTCAGCAAATGTCGCATTCGTGAGCTTTTGTGCTAACTTCAGCGCCTGCTCGTTAGTGAAAATATTACTGACATGCCATAGCTTTTCGCTTTGTTCACGCACAGCCGACACCAAACTAGGGTGGCAATGCCCCAAAGCAAGAACAGCGATCCCACCGGCAAAATCAATATATTCTTTACCTTGCTGATCCCAAACGCGGCTCCCTTCGCCTTTAACTGGAATAAATTCCGCCGGCGAAAAAATAGGCAACATAACTTGATCAAAAGTCTGCCGATTTACTACTGGTTGCTCTGACATACCCCTCACCTGCTCTTATTTAATGCGAAAATGAAAACATAAGCATTAAATATGAATAAAAAATCAAAAAAGAGCAATAGCAAAGGGCATAATATGCATAATTAATTTATTCTGAACGATATTTCTAAATTAATATTTCAGAAAATTATTGAGTAATTCATGACCTTGTTCACTCAGAATGCTTTCAGGATGGAACTGAACGCCCTCTATAGGCAAGGTTTTGTGCCGTATTCCCATGATTTCATCAACATCACCATTATTCAGTGACCACGCTGATACATCAAAAGAAACAGGAAGCGTCTCTGCCGCAATCACCAGAGAATGGTAGCGTGTCACTGTCAAGGGGCGGTTCAAGCCCTTGAATACACCTTGATGGTTATGGTGGATAGCAGAGGTTTTACCGTGCATAACTTCTCGTGCTTTAACGACTGATGCACCAAAAGCTTGCCCAATCGCTTGATGCCCTAAGCAAATGCCTAAAATAGGTAGTTTACCTGCAAAGTATTTGATCGCCTCAAGGGAGATGCCAGCCTCATCCGGTGTACATGGCCCAGGTGAAATCACAAGATGTGTAGGCGAAAGCTGTTCAATTTCTTCGATGGTAATTTCATCATTACGTTTTACAACAACTTCAGTCCCTAACTCACAAAAGTATTGGTATAAGTTGTAAGTAAATGAATCGTAATTATCAATAAGTAGAAGCATATTAGCCTATCCGACTGATTTTTATCATTATGTATTAATTCTTATGCATATTTTTATCGTGTTGGCAATCAGAACGATGATTAAAACACCATAAAAATAATAAGGGCGGCTATCATAGCACAGCCAAAGCAGGAAAATAGCCTATTTAAGTCAATGATTGTTTTTTATCGGAGATAAGTTTCCATATAAAAATCATGGAATTATATTTACATCCCTATAACAAACCCGTATTTTGATTAAGATTTACTTTAAATACAACGAAATAAAAGGTTATTAAAAATGAGTAGAAGCTGACACATTTTAGTTAAGGCAGTCAATGAAGGGAAACTCAAAGGGGGGGTGAAAACGTTGTTTTTTATAAAAGTGGGCACGTTAAAGCAACCTACCCACTGTATTCGACACGATAGTTTTTAATCACTACCGTTTTTGATCGCTACCATTTTGATCACTATGGCTTTTTAATCACTTCAGCAGAAATGATTGTAATAGGGTCAACCGGGACATTCTGATATGGCCCCACGTTTTCCGTTTTTACTTTAGAGATTTTATCTGCAACATCCATCCCTTTCACCACTTTACCAAATACAGCGTAACCAAAATCACGTTGGCCGTGATCTAAGAAAGCATTATCTGCAACATTGATGAAAAATTGGCTCGTCGCACTGTCTTTATTCGCTGTACGCGCCATTGAGATAGTACCGCGCAAGTTACGTAAGCCGTTATCCGCTTCGTTTTTAATCGGTGCACGGGTTTGTTTTTGTTGTAAATCTTTATCAAACGCACCGCCTTGGATCATAAATCCAGGAATAACACGGTGGAAAGTGGTTCCGTTGTAATAACCTTCATTAACATACTGAACGAAGTTTTCTGTCGTAACAGGGGCTTTTTTGCTATTCAGTTCTAATTCGATATCACCCGCTGACGTGACTAATTTGATATAAGTCTCACCCGCAGATAATGCAAGAGAAGATGCGCTCATTGCGCAGACGGCCAAAAGTGGCACAAAAATTCGTTTTAACATGTAAGATCCCTTTCGTTATAGCTCATTACAACTGCAATCTAGCAATTCTAGAGTGAAGCCAACAAGAATGCTGAAGATTTACCTATATTTACGCCAAAAAATAGAAACACACTAAATACGCTAAATTCTAGACCAATTTCAGTAAAAGACGTCATGAATAATGGCTATTTCTCTATTATTGCCATTTCATCGCACACAACACATAAAAATAAGACCGTCCTCAAAAGGAAAAGTGGCTGAGAGGATATTTCGAGTTGTCGTGAAGCGCTAAGCAAAGCTATAATCCCCGAGCCTTTTGAGGCTAACTCAGGGAGAACGACAAATGGCAATTAAAAATCATAACTACCAGATGGCAAAATTTGTCATCAGTGCACCCGATATCCGTCATCTACCTAAAGATACCGGAATTGAGGTGGCTTTTGCTGGCCGCTCTAATGCGGGGAAATCCAGTGCATTGAATGCATTAACACAGCAAAAAAGCTTAGCACGTACCAGTAAAACACCAGGAAGAACTCAGCTAATCAACCTATTTGAAGTTGAGGAAGGCGTTCGCCTTGTTGACCTTCCGGGATATGGTTATGCCGAAGTTCCTGAAGAAATGAAACGTAAATGGCAACAAGCACTCGGGGAATATCTCCAAAAGAGAGAATGTATTAAGGGGCTTGTTGTATTAATGGATATTCGCCATCCATTAAAAGACCTCGATATGCAAATGATTGAATGGTCTGTTGCAATGAATGTACCCGTTTTAGTTTTGCTCACTAAAGCAGACAAACTTGCCTCTGGTGCAAGAAAGAAACAGTTAACGGAAGTTCGCCAAGCACTTGCTCCACTTGAAGGGGATATTGAAGTGGAATACTTTTCAGCGCTGAAAAAGATTGGTGTTGATAAACTCCGCATTAAGCTAGATAGCTGGTATAACACACCTGCTTGATTTCTCTTATTGTGAGCCAGAAATGGCTCATTACAGCCTTATATCTTCTAATTCTCTGAATTTTAGATAAAAAAATGCTCCAGTCAAAAAAACTTTGACTGGAGCAGCTAATATTCAGCTAAATCCGATTACGTGAAGTAAAAGGTCTGAAAGATAGAACATCTTACCTCTGTACCCTACGCCTATTAATGTACTTTATTTTTCGCTCGAAAAAAAGCCTTTTTGTAATTTTTTTTCAAAGCTTTCTACGATTCAGCACTGAAATATGAATAGGATGAGCCAAAAAACGGATTTTAATTACATATTTATGAGATGTATGTCGCATAAAAATGTTAATCATTTTCTTGACTGTCATCACAAAAATAATTGATTTATTGCAGAGTTAGATTAAATTTCTAGTAAATAATTTCAAATGCATAATTATCTGTTATGCCTTTGCTGAACATAAAAAAACCTCCAATGACGTCTTGGAGGTTTGTATATTCAATATGGTTAAAAATTAATGAGCTTCATCCCAGTTATCACCAATTCCCACATCCACTTTTAATGGTACATCGAGTTTCATACTTTGTTCCATTAATGACTGAACTTGAGCTTGGACACGCTCTAATTCTGACTCTTTGACCTCAAAGACTAATTCATCGTGAACTTGCATTAGCATGTCTGCATGTGGTTTTTCCGTTTGCAACCAATTATCAACGGCAATCATGGCTTTTTTAATGATGTCCGCTGCGGTTCCTTGCATTGGTGCGTTGATTGCTTCGCGTTCTGCTGCCTTACGACGCATCCCATTACTTGACTTAATATCCGCTAAATATAAGCGACGGCCTTCAAGTGTTTCAACATAGCCTTGTTCGGAAGCCTGTAAGCGTGTGTTTTCCATATAACGCAATACACCTGGGTAGCGTTCAAAGTAGAGATCCATATAGCGCTGAGCTTCACCACGAGGGATCCCCAATTGGCGTGCTAAACCAAATGCGCTCATGCCATAGATAAGCCCAAAGTTAATCGCCTTGGCACTTCGACGTTGATCGCTAGTAACTTGTTCCAGTGGCACACCAAAGACTTCAGCGGCCGTCGCCTTATGGATATCTTTCCCTTCAGCAAACGCGGTTAATAGGCCCTTATCTTGGGATAAATGCGCCATAATACGTAATTCAATTTGTGAATAGTCCGCTGCCATCACTTTGTAGCCTTCACGCGCAATAAAGGCTTGGCGGATACGACGCCCTTCTTCAGTTCTCACTGGAATGTTTTGTAGGTTAGGATCCCGAGAAGACAAACGCCCTGTTGCTGTGACAGCTTGGTGATAAGAAGTATGAACACGCTGAGTCCGCGGGCTAATCATTAGAGGGAGTTTATCCGTATACGTGGATTTTAATTTGGCTAAACTACGGTGCTCGAGTAACAATTTTGGCAATGCATGGTTCAGCGCTAATTCTTCAAGCACTTCCTCATTCGTCGATGCAGCCCCACTTGGCGTTTTCTTTATCACTGGCAGTTGTAATTTTTCGAATAAAATCGTTTGCAATTGCTTTGGTGAAGCGAGGTTAAACTCTTCCCCTGCAAGTTCAAAAGCCTCTTTTTCCAATTCAGCTAAACGGGCAGTAATCACTTTCGACTGCGCTGCAAGTACGTTTGCATCAATTAAAACACCTTTACGCTCCATACGCACTAACACAGGCACAAGTGGCATTTCAATATTTTGGAAAATATGATTAAGCTTTGGTTCAGCCTCTAGTTGTGGATATAACGCTTGATGCAGTAATAACGTGACATCTGCATCTTCCGCCGCATAATTAGCGGCTTGCTCTAAAGCAATTTGGTTAAATGTCAGCTGTTTTTTGCCCTTACCCGCGATTTCTTCAAAGCTCACGGTTTTATGGTTCAGATGGCGGTCGGCCAAGCTGTCCATATCATGGCGTCCCATCCCCGCAACACTGTTTAACACATATGACTCCAGCATTGTGTCATAACCAATGCCTTTTAATTCAATGCCATAATTTTCAAGAACTTCTGCGTCATATTTCAAATTTTGGCCAATTTTGAGGATTTTTTCACTCTCAAGTAAAGGCTTCATAACTTCCAAAACTTCTTCCAGAGGAAGTTGTACTGGCGCATCCAAATAGTCGTGACCTAATGGCAAATAAGCGGCATGCCCCGGCTCAATTGCAAATGACATCCCCACTAAACGGGCTTCCTGAGTATCTAAGCTGTCCGTCTCAGTATCAAAAGCAAATAATGGTGCTTTGCTCAACTTTTCAACCCACTGCTCTAAATCGGCTTTTTCCAAAATCG
This sequence comes from Providencia sp. PROV201, assembly GCF_028479545.1. Lineage (NCBI taxonomy): Bacteria > Pseudomonadati > Pseudomonadota > Gammaproteobacteria > Enterobacterales > Morganellaceae > Providencia > Providencia sp. PROV201. Next base: position 189,908 of record NZ_JAMPNW010000006.1, on the reverse strand, counting down.
TTTGGTAATTTTCAGCACTCAATGTTGGGACTGCTGAGCTTGATGACTTCACCGGTGACGCTGCTGGTGTTGGGCTTGCTTTTGTACTTGCTCCTTTCCCCTCCATCCAAGTCCCATTCTCAACATCAGTTAACCAACGTTTAAATTCATAACGGCTGAATAATTGATGCAGTTTATCCACATCAGGCTGAGCAACTTGCAGCTCTTCACAAGCTTTATCAAGTTCCACATCGGTTTTGATCGTCGCGAGTTGATAGGATAAAAAAGCCAATTCACGGTTTTCCGCCATTTTAGGGGCTAACGTTTTAGAACCTCTAAAGCCTAATGGGGCAATCGCGTCAAGATCACGATAAATTGCTTCTAAGCTACCAATGCCTTGGAGCAAGGCGAGTGCTGTTTTTTCACCAACACCAGGCACGCCTGGAATGTTGTCTGATGAATCTCCCATTAATGCTAAAAAGTCGATGATAAGTTCAGGGGGAACTCCGTATTTTTCTTTAACTTCATCAGGCCCTAGAATAGTGTTATTCATGGTATTGATTAGCGTAATATTAGGCTCAACTAATTGCGCCATATCTTTATCGCCCGTACTGATTAACACAGGCATACCTTTTCGGCTTGCTTCACAGGCTAATGTCCCGATAACGTCATCAGCCTCTACGCCTGAAACTACAAGTAAAGGCAACCCCATCGCTTCAACCATCTCATGTAATGGGGCGATTTGAGCGCGTAAATCATCAGGCATGGGTGGGCGATGAGACTTATAGCTTTCAAACAATTCATCACGAAATGTTTTTCCCTTCGCATCAAAGACAACCGCTACATGGCTAGGTTTATACTGCATAACTAAACTGCGTAGCATATTAAGCACGCCATACATTGCCCCAGTAGGCTCACCAGCACTATTGGTCAGTGGAGGGAATGCATGATAAGCACGGTATAGGTAAGAAGAACCATCAACCAAAATAAGGGGGTTTTCTGCAATCTGAGCCATAATCTGTCATCATCTTTTTAGTCAGGAACGAATACTAATAGGATGCCATAATGTGGCCTCAGATACATCCCAAGTTTTATATTCTGCTTAGTTAGATAATTAAAAACACACCAAATCATCCACTATTATAAGTACCCCATTGATTACAGTTAATTAAAATTAATCACGCCGATTAACTAAGTATCTGACTAACATCCTGTGGATAAGCTTGTGTGTAAATTTGTGTTACTCAGTAAATTCAATAAGTAATATGACTATTGACAATATAAACAGAAAAGTAAAATCAAAGGGTTAGCGCAAAATTGAATGGGTTTAATACAGGTGAGAGAAAGTCTTTGAATTGTGGATATTAATAGAAAAAAGAGACGATGGCGAGTATACCACCGTCTATTTACGATTATTTTTTATTTACTAAGAAGTTCACAACATTAGAGAACTCTTTACCGTAGTCAGCTGCGTTATCAACTGAGATACCGTTATTGCGAATTTGGTATTTACCATCAACAAATAGTGCAGGAACACCACGCAGTTTTAAGTCTTGCGCTGCATTTTGCTGTTTCGCAACGATAGATTTCACAACGAAGCTATTTAACGCTGCATCATACTCTTCACCAGAAATACCTGCTTTGATAAAGGCATTACGGATATCGGCTTTACTGTTAATAGTTTGCGTTTTTTGGATACCTTCAAACAGGATAGGTGTGACTTTGTCTTCTGCTTTCAGGACAATCGCAACCGCCCAAGCTTGAGTTAAATCAGCGCCTAAAGGACCAAGAAAGTCAACGTGATAGCGTTCCATTTTCACGCCTTCTGGCAAGTTTTTCTCTACTGTTTGAGGCACTTTATACACACTCTCAAATTGATAACAGTGTGGGCAATAAAATGAGAAGAACTCCAGAACTTGAGGTAAATTTGGTACAGCTTTAACATCAGTATACTCTTTACCTTCCGTGTAGTTTGCCGCTGCAGCACTAAAAGACATGGCAATACCAAGCAAAGCCAACATAATTTTTTTCATAGACTACATTCTCCAAAAACAAAAACTTAAAAGTTAAAACTGAGGGGTTAACTGCAAAGGGGCGTCTTGCAACCGTTCAATTTGTTGATTAAATTCGAGCGATTGTTTTTGCCAAAAATCATCAGCTTGTAGCCATGAAAATGCTCGAGGGAACGCAGGGTCTTGCCAACGGCGGATAACCCACCCGAGGTAATGTACCATGCGCATTGCTCTAAGAGGTTCAATAAGCTTCAGCTGTTTTACATCAAAATCACAAAACTCATTATACGTTTCTAATAACGTATCCAATTGAATGACTTGATCTTGACGAGAACCATTAAGCAGCATCCAGAGGTCTTGGATTGCAGGCCCGTTTCGGGCATCATCAAAATCCACCATCCAAGCTTCATCACGCCATAGAATATTGCCTGGATGGCAATCACCTTGTAGGCGAATAGATGAATGTGAATCAGGCCATTGTAATTTTACTTGTGCAATCAATGCATCTAAAGACGCCATAAATTGGGCTTTATACCGTTCTGCAATCAAAGGGCTTGATGCCATCACTTGGCGGGGTTGTGCCAAATATTCATCGAGACCTATTGTCGGACGAAATGCAAAGTTTTTACGCTGACCAATTTGGTGTATACGCCCTAGTAAGTGGCCTACACTTTCTAATTGAAACAAATTGTCGGTTTCATATTGCCGGCCACCAATACTCGGAAAAATTGCAAATATAAACCCACCAAATTCCAATACCGTTTGCCCTGCAAACTCAAGAGGTGCGGCTACAGATAACCCTTCGTCTCGCAGTTCTAAAGTAAAATCGTGCTCTTCTTGAATTTGTGAGCGGTTCCAACGTTCAGGACGGTAAAATTTAACCACATAACGTTGCCGATTTTCGTCTTGGAACTGATAAACACGATTTTCGTAGCTATTTAATTCAAGTAGCCCTGATTCGGGGTAAACCCCAACTTCCATTAAGGCATCTAAAATTAAGTCAGGGGAAATTCCACTAAAATGGAAATTCGAATGTTCTATTTCATCCATCGCGCTTTAGTCTTTAATGATGCCACGGGCACGCAAAATAGCGGTTTTAAAGTCATCTTCATAATCTTTTTTTAAACCCGGGATCGCTTCATTGCTGTCCGAGCCACGCATTTTTAAATGATAAATCAGCACATCGTCTGTTAACTCAGATAAACTACCTTTAAAGCCAGCTTCATCAGCTAATTTTTGCAATAATTCTACCAAGTTTAAATCTGAATTATCTTTCCAGACAGGATGCAGAAGCTCAATAACTTCATTTAAGCGATGGCATTTCATGTTTATTCCTTTATCACGAATATTTGATACAAGTTACCAATAATCATACAAGAGAAAAAGCGAACTGTTGTCAATCTACGTAAAGTTTAACGGCAATACGCACGAATATTCATTGATTTTATAGCAAAATAGAATAAATTTTAGTAATTACTATACTCGAAAGTGTTTTATAGGAATGTTGAAACATTTTCTTGAAGATATTCAGGGATATTGAACATGTCATTTCGTCAGTCAATAACCGGTGTGATACTCGCTGGTGGCCGAGGCACTCGAATGGGGGGGCAAGATAAAGGGTTGGTACTTTTATCGGGAAAACCGCTCTATCAACATATTTTAGCACGCTTACAACCCCAAGTTGGCGAAGTACTCATCAATGCAAACCGTAATCAGGCACGTTACAGCGAAAGCCTATTGACCGTCATTTCTGACTTAAATAACCATTTTTCTGGCCCATTAGCAGGAATGCAATCTGCTTTGCACCACGCGACAACTGACTGGTTACTGTTTGTGCCTTGCGATGTTCCCACTTTTCCTCTCAATTTAGTGGAGAAAATGTTTAATGAGAAAGAAAAACATTTAGCCTGCTACGCTTGTGATGCAGAACGAGAACACCCTACATTTGCTTTATTACACCGTTCACTAAAAACTCAACTCGATGATTACCTTGCAAGAGGTGACCGTAAATTAATGCTATTTATGCATGAAGTTAATGCAAAAGGCGTTATTTTCTCACCTGAGTCTGGTTCATTTGCGAATCTTAATACACTGGAAGATAGCCGTAACTGGGAGCTACAACAAAAAGAATCATGAAGCAAAATACTCTACCCCTACTTGGAATTACCGCTTACAGCGGCACAGGAAAAACAACCCTATTAAAAAAAGTTATTCCTCTGCTCAAGCAGCGTAACGTACGCGTTGGTTTAATTAAACACACTCACCATGACATGGAAGTGGATAAACCAGGCAAAGACAGCTTTGAATTACGCAAAGCTGGCGCTGACCAAACGCTTGTTGCCAGTGAAAAACGCTGGGCACTGATGACTGAAACCCCCGACGCGAATGACATGGATCTACGCTATTTAGCCAGCCGTTTCGATCCCGCTTCATTAGATCTGATCCTCGTTGAAGGATTCAAACATGAGACGATCGACAAAATTGCCTTATTCCGTTCTGAGGTGGGTAAACCGTTAAACAGCTTAATAGATGACTATGTGGTTGCTGTTGCCAGTAATGAAATCATTGATACTCACGTGCCGCAGTTAGATATCAATAGCCCAGAACAAATTGCTGATTACATTGTGTCTTGGTGGCAAAAAAGTGTCTTGGCAGCAAAAAACAATTAAATAAGCACGATACCGTCATTAGCCATGCAAAAAAGAGATTGGCTGAATTGAGCGTGTGAGTTCACATTTTCATACTTTGCTGTTTGAATAACCCAAAAAGTTTAATTACAGTATTTAAAAATTAAGTTATTGGATTGTTACTGCACTTATCACGCAGGCAAAACCTGATTAGTCAATGAATTGTCATTGTGCTATCAGGTTTTTTTCGTTTCAGGGGAAACAAAATGCAGATCGCAAAAATTTTAAACAACAATGTGGTCGTTGCCCTAAATGAACAACAGCAAGAAATTGTCATCATGGGGCGTGGACTCGCCTTTCAAATGAAGGTTAATGACTTTATCGATCCTAAAAAAATAGAAAAAATCTTTGAGTTACGTAGCCATGAATTAACAAACCGATTAAGTGAATTGTTGAGCCAAATACCGATTTCTGTCATGAAAGTCTGTGACAAGATAATTGAAAATGCGAAAAGTAAACTTGGCAGCCTACATGAAAGCTTATATATCGTTTTAACTGATCACTGTAATTATGCAATTGAAAGGCAACAAAAAGGCCTCGCTATCACTAATACCATGTTATGGGAAATTCAGCGACTTTATCCCAAAGAGTACCAGTTGGGATTAGCGTCACTGGCCTTAATTAAGCAAGATTTAGAGATTGAATTACCCATCGATGAAGCTGGGTTTATCGCGTTACATTTCGTTAATGCACAATTGACGGGTGAAATGCCAATTGTCATGGAAACGATGGAAATCATGAATGAAATCATGAATATCGTAAAATATCACCTACAAATTGAATATCACGAGGACACGCTAAGTTACCAGCGGTTTGTGACTCATTTGAAATTTTTCACCCATCGAATGATGAGCAATGAACCTGTTCCTAATGACGATATTGCAATGCATCTTGTCATCAAAGAAAATTATTCAATTTCTTGGAAATGTGCCGAAAAAGTCAGTACTTTTTTAGCCAAGAAATATCAACGCGACTTAACAGATGAAGAACGAATGTATCTCACCATTCATATAGAGCGTATTAGGAAAGAAAAGTCGTCACATAAATGACAGGAAGTAAGCCTAAAACTATTTATTAATACAAACTAATAAAAACCAGATGGATTGTTACTGCCTTCCGGCAGGCAAAACCTGATTTATACCACTAATCTTATTCGTATTGGTGGTAAGTCAGGTTTTTTTTTGCTTATTTATCAATAGTAATGTGGCTTTCATTATTGAGGTAATAAAGGAATTAATTATGAAATACCAAGCCTTAGCGGAACAAATTATCGAAAACGTTGGAGGAAAAGACAACGTTGTTGATTTAATACATTGTGCAACACGCCTACGCTTTAAACTAAAAGAAAGCCAAAAATCCAATGCAGAGCAATTAAAGCAAAGCCCTGAGATTATTACCGTGGTCGAAAGTGGTGGTCAGTTTCAAGTTGTAATAGGCAATCACGTTAACGAAGTTTTCCAAGCCGTTAACCAATTACTCGATACAACGCCAAATTCAATCAATCAGCGCCCAAAAACAGATGAAAACGCAGTAAAAAAAGATAAAGAAAACCTATTTAGTTACTTTATCGATATCGTTTCTAGCATCTTTACCCCTATTTTAGGCATTATGGCCGCTTCGGGTATTTTAAAAGGGTTGCTATCATTATCAGAAGCATTAGGTTGGTTATCCTCAAGCAGTGGTACTTATCAAATCTGGTTTGCGGCAAGTGACGCTTTATTCTATTTTTTCCCACTCGTGCTCGGCTATACCGCAGGAAAAAAATTTGGTGGAAGCCCATTTGTTACGATGACGATTGGTGGGGCACTCATTCACCCAATGATGATGAGTGCTTTTCAACAAAGCCTCATTGCTGGCACTCCACCTGAATATTTTTTAGGTATCCCAGTCACTTTTATTAATTATGCGGCTTCTGTTATTCCGATCATTTTCGCTGCTTGGTTAAGCTGCCTGCTTGAGAAGCGACTAAACCAAGTTTTACCTTCAACAATGAAGAATTTCATTACGCCTTTCCTGTGCTTACTCATTATTGTCCCGCTTACTTTCCTTGTTGTTGGGCCTTTAGCAACATGGGTAAGCATGTTAATTGCGGAAAGCTTCCAAGCTATTTATAACTTTGCCCCTGTTATCGCTGGTGCCTTCATGGGTGCAGTTTGGCAAATATGCGTTATTTTCGGCTTACATTGGGGAATTGTCCCAATTGGTATTAATAACTTAAGCGCCCTAGGCCACGATGCGCTGTTCCCTCTACTACTTCCCGCTGTAGCAGGGCAAATTGGCGCCACTTTAGGTGTTTTGTTAGCCACAAAAAATGCAAAAATGAAAATCATGGCGGGCTCTTCAGTCACGGCTGGCTTATTTGGTATCACGGAACCTGCCGTTTATGGTGTTACCCTTCCTCTTCGCCGACCTTTTATTTTTGGCTGTATTGGCGGTGGTGTTGGCGGTGCAATTGTCGGCTATAGCCAAACACTGACATTCTCATTTGGCTTGGTTAATATTTTCACTTTTGCACAGATCATCCCTGAACACGGTATTGATAATACCGTTTGGGGAGCCATTATTGGTACAGCACTCTCTTTCTTATTTGCTGCTACCGCAACCCGTTTTTTTGGTATTAAAAAAGAAGCAATATCTCCTGAAACACCCATTAAAGCGGATATTGCCTCTACACCTCATGAAGCACCTAATGAAGTTCTTGCCCCCCTGAGCGGTGCAGCTATCCCATTAAAAGATACCCCAGATGAAACTTTTGCAAGTGGTTTACTTGGGCAAGGTGCCGCCATTATTCCAAGTACAGGGGAAGTCTATGCGCCATTCGATGGTGAAGTGAGCTCATTATTTAAAACTGGCCATGCATTAGGGCTGTTAAGTCAAAGCGGCATTGAACTGCTCATTCATGTGGGGATCGATACCGTAAAACTAGATGGGCTTCATTTTTCACCTCAAATTAAACAAGGTGATGTATTCAAAGCAGGTGATTTATTGCTGACATTTGACCGAGAAAAAATTCTCGAGGCAGGATATGACTTAACAACCCCTGTCATTGTTAGCAACAGTGATGATTATGCGTCAATCGAGTTTGTTGAACTCAATAAATCAATTCAACGCGGTCAAAAATTTATCACCGTCAACCACAAATAAGGAGCTAGGCATGGTTAAATTTCCAAATTCATTTTTATGGGGTGGCGCAATTGCAGCCAATCAAGCTGAAGGTGCTTATTTAACTGCGGGTAAAGGACTCAGCACATCTGATGTTCTGCCTCATGGCATATTTGGCTCATTAATTGAAAGAACGCCAAATGAGAGTTTTATTAAAGATATTGCCATCGATTTTTATCATCAATATAAAACCGACATCGCACTTTTCGCTGAAATGGGTTTTACCTGCTTACGCACCTCTATTGCATGGAGCCGTATATTTCCACTTGGTGACGAATTAACAGCTAATGAAGAAGGCCTCGCTTTTTATGATAGTTTATTTGATGAAATGGCGAAATATAACATTCAACCTGTTATTACTTTATCCCACTATGAAATGCCCTACCACCTAGTGACACAATATGGCGGTTGGGGAAACCGTAAAACAATTGAATTTTTCGAACGTTATGCGCGTACAGTCTTTGAGCGCTATAAAGATAAAGTCAAACTGTGGCTGACATTCAATGAAATCAATATGTCTTTACATGCACCAATGACTGGCGTAGGCCTGCCTGAAAATAGTTCTCCTTCAGCGGTTTACCAAGCAATTCACCACCAGCTCGTTGCCAGTGCAAGAGTCACGAAAGCCTGCCATGACATTATTCCTGATGCCAAAATCGGTAATATGTTATTAGGGGGGCTTGTTTATCCATTAACCTGTAAACCTGATGATGTGTGGGAAACCCTGACGGAAAATCGTAAATGGCTGTTTTTTGGTGATGTACAGTGTAGAGGGCAATACCCAGGCTATATGCTGCGTTATTTTAAAGACCAGCAAATTAATATTACGATAACAGAAGAAGATAAGCGTGATTTACAGCATACCGTGGATTTTATCTCATTCAGTTATTATATGACGGGCTGTGTGACTGCAGATAAAGATGAACATGAGAAAAAACGCGGAAATATTCTCAGCATGGTTCCAAATCCTCATTTAGAAAGTTCAGAGTGGGGATGGCAAATAGATCCCAAAGGGATTAGAACACTTTTAAATTTATTATGGGATAGATACCAAAAACCATTATTTATTGTTGAAAATGGATTAGGCGCTATTGATGAAATAACGCCTGAGGGAGAAATTATTGATGATTATCGTATTCAATATATAAACAACCATTTAGTTCAGATACACGAAGCCATCCAAGATGGTGTAGACATTATGGGCTATACCAGCTGGGGGCCAATCGATATTGTTAGCGCATCCAAAGCTGAAATGTCAAAACGCTATGGTTTTATTTATGTTGACCGTGACAACCAAGGCAATGGCTCTCTCGAAAGAAAACGTAAAAAAAGCTTTTATTGGTATCAAAGTATTATTAAGAGCCAAGGAGAGTTATTACGCTAATAAAATAAACACCTCAATATAATAAAAACCATCTCGGGATAATTTATTTATCTCGAGAGCCCTTAGATTAAAAAAACAACTGCATAAACCCATTATTTACTATTGGGTTAAGGCAAACTATTGCTAATAGGTTATTTCCGACATGAATAAAAAATTATTATTCTCTTTGTTATTTTTAACGTTACCAGCTATCGCGAATGAGCAACAATGGAATGGAACTGTTTTAGGCTTTGAACCCGCCCCTAAAGGAATATTTGGCGATATGTTAGGAATACGTCCTATATTATCCGACCACGGTTTTTCATTTCACAGCAATTATTTGAGCCAAATCGCCTATAATGCAGGGGGTGGCTACAATAATGATAAACATACTGCTTATATCGACCAATTTGCTTTTACATTCACACAAGACCTTGAACGTTGGACAGGTATTCCTGATGCCCGTATTGAAGGAAATATTGTCAATCGAAACCATGAAGACAACCTGACCGTTAAACGCCTGCAAGACCCTCGGGTACCGAATAACGACCTTGCACAAGAAAGCTATGGGGGCGGTTCCATAACACGATTAGGATGGCTTACTTTCGCTCGTAGCTTTGATGACCGACGATTAACCTGGCGTATTGGTATGATGAACAAAGTACAAGAGTTCGACCAAATTATTCCTTGTGATTTCCAATTACTCAGCCAATGTGGTGGAAAATCAGCTAACGCCCTGACATGGAGTAACTGGAATATTCATACTTGGGGAACAACTGTTAGCTATAAAATCACCCCCGGAATCACCATCAAAACAGGGGTTATGGAGCAAAATCCTCAAGCGACAGATAGAAGCCATGCATGGAGTTGGTCAACCAAAGGCAGTAAAGGCATTTTATTACCTTTAGAAATTGAAAACCGTACTTTCGTCAATGGGTTGCCTGGTGCTTATAACCTGGGATTATTATATACCAATGCCAAACAGCATGATCTGTATAAAGATAAAAGCTACAACAACACATGGTTTGCCTATGGCGGAATGAACCAACAATTAACTCGCCACCAAGACGATGAAAATCGAGGTTTAAGTCTATCTGTTAGTGGTAGTTACCATGATGAGCGCAGTAATTTCATGAATTATGTTGTCTCAAGCTCCCTTCGCTACCGCGGGGCTTTTGATGCCAGACCTGAAGATTGGATTGGCCTCGGAGTTTCCTATATTGAGCTCAGTGACCACTTTGCAAAAAACCAAAAAATACAAAATGAGCAGCTAGGGATCACCGATTATAATGACCCGTTATATCATCCTATTACTTCAAACGCATTAAATGCAGAACTCTATTATCGCTTTAAGCCTGTTCATTGGTTAGAACTCCAACCAAGTATGCAATATTGGCATCAACCGGGCGGTGTCAAAAGAACATCAGATGCATGGGTCTTGGGGCTGAAAACTGTTTTAACGTTTTAAATGATATTACCGTTTATTTTATCTCTATCGATAAAGGGAGCTCCCCACTCCCTTTATCACCAATAAATTAGCATTCCGCTTATTATTTTTTTACTATAGATAGACAAATTATCTTTGCTGTTTTTCTCACTCTATAATATTAAGCAGACAACTTCATGACCCGCACGCAGCGCCTACTCACATTATTGCAGATACTCAAAGAGAATCGCTATCCTATTACGGCAGAAGCACTTTCATCACAACTGCAGGTCAGCGTGCGTTCGATCTATCGGGATATAGAGTCATTACGTGACCAAGGTGCGGAAATTATTGGTGAAGCCGGTATTGGCTACCAATTAAAAACAGGTCTGTTGTTACCACCTTTAACTTTTGATGAAAATGAGCTCGAAGCCTTAATATTAGGCTTGCGTTGGGTAAAAAGTAACACAGATACAGAACTTAAAAACTCGGCAATACGAGCGATAAGTAAGATTAATGCGGTGGTGGCAGGTCATTCACAAAAAATCTTAAATCAAAATACCTTATTTGCCCCAACCACTCATTTCTATGAAATTAATGACACAATAGCTAAAGATTTGCGTTTAAGCTTGCGCGAAGAATGCAAAGCTCAAATGACTTACCTAGATGGCCAAAACCAACCTAGCGAACGTATTATTTGGCCAATTGCGATTGGTTATATGAAAGATTCACAAGTGTTGGCCGCTTGGTGTGAATTACGTGAAAGTTACCGCCATTTTCGTTTAGACCGCATTCAGTCTTATCATGCTCTTTCAGATAAACTACCTTATCCCAAAAATTACCTACTAGAGCGCTGGCAAAAAGAAGTACTGTGCGTCTCTCCTGACAATTTCTGACACTCTGCTCCCTTATAGTAAGCACTCAACTTCATATAAGGAAATCACCATGAGCGAACTGGTTCTGTTTACTAATTCAATGTCACGTGGCAATACTGTCGACCTACTTTTAAAAATTTTAGACGTTCCATACAAACGTATTGAATTAGGTTATGGCGCAGATATGCACACAGCTGAATATCTTGCAATTAATCCCATGGCAAAAGTCCCTGCGCTTGTTGATGGTGATGCCGTCGTCACTGAAACCGCTGCAATTTGTTTGTATTTAGCAGATAAGTTTATTGAAAAAGGTTTAGCACCAGCTTTGAATGACCCTAAACGTGCAGATTACTACCGTTGGTTCTTATTTACTGCTGGCCCAATTGAATCTGCCTTTACCATCAATAATTTAGGCATTCAATTAGACGAAGAACAACAAAAGTCTTCTGGTTTTGGTTCTATCGAACGCACAATGGCTTGCTTAGAAGTGGGTTTAAACAGCGCGAAACCGTTTATTTGTGGTGAACAATTTACTGCTGTCGATGTGTATGTTGGCGCATTTGTGATGTTTTTAGTAAAATATACCCCCGTAGAAACAACGCCTGCGATGCAAAAATACCTTGATAGCCTAGCGACCATCCCCGCGATCACAGAACTGTTGGCGAAATAATGCAAAAAAAAGCTAAGTTCAAATGAACTTAGCTTTTAATTTAAATAACAAAGGCTTAGCGCATGGTCACAAATTCTTCTGCCGCTGTTGGGTGAATAGCAACAGTATTATCAAAGTCTTTTTTGGTTGCGCCCATTTTTAATGCAACCGCGAAGCCTTGTAACATTTCATCCATACCAAAACCAATACCATGGATACCGACGATTTTTTCATCGTCACCAACACAAACTAGCTTCATGCGGCAAGGCTGACGATGCGAAGTAACCGCGGTGTACATGGCTGTAAAAGATGACTTATAGCATTTAACTTTATCAGCACCATATTTTTCAATCGCTTCTGGTTCAGTTAAACCAACAGTGCCAATTGGTGGGTGTGAGAACACCACCGTTGGAATATTACTGTAATCTAAGTGCTCATCCGGTTTATTATTAAATAAACGCTCAGATAAACGACGACCAGCCGCAACCGCAACTGGGGTTAATTCAACCGCTCCAGTGTTATCACCCACCGCGTAGACACCCGGTACATTGGTGTTCTGGTATTTATCAACCTTGATATAGCCTTTTTCATTCAGTGCGACACCTGTGGCTTCAATATTCAGGTTATCAGTCATTGGTTCACGGCCAATTGCCCAAATTAATGCATCTACTGTTTGTTCTTGGCCATTTTCCAATTTTAATGTCAGTGAACCATCTGAATTTTTCACGACTTCTTTTGGAATTGATTCTGTGTGCAGTTTTGGACCTTCCGTATTCATGACTTCCACTAATGTTTCAACAATAAGTGGGTCAAATGAACGTAACGGGGCATGTTTACGCACGAATAAATGCGCCTCTGCACCTAAACCATTTAATACACCAGCGAGTTCAACGGCAATATAACCGGCTCCCACAACCGCAACACGTTTTGGCAAGGCTTCAAGTTCAAAGAAACCGTCAGAAGTCATCCCGTATTCCGCCCCTGGGATAGCAGGGATCACCGGGCGACCACCTGTCGCAATCAAAATATGGTCGGCCGTATAGGTTTCACCATTCACTTCAACAGTATGCGCATCAATAAAACGCGCAAACCCATTGATAACATCAACTTTATTATTACCTAAGACACGGTCATAAGATTGGTGAATGCGGTCAATGTAAGCAGTACGGCTATCAATCAATGTTTTCCAGTCAAAACGATTAATTGTCGCATCAAAACCATAATCAGGGCCATAATTGCGAATAGCTTCAGAAATTTGTGCCGCATGCCACATCACCTTTTTCGGTACGCAACCCACGTTAACACAAGTCCCACCTAATGCTTTCGCCTCAATTAAGGCACATTTTTGCCCATACATTGCTGCACGGTTCATCGACGCAATACCACCGCTTCCGCCACCAATTGCGATATAGTCGTAATGTTTGCTCATAATTTGGTTATTCCCATTGATTGAATGATTTATGAATGCATTTTCTCGCATCATGCTATTGATTGTCATGGCATAAATAGCGCTTTACGATAGATAACACCTGTTAATTTAATTGGCGTTATCTATCAAAAATATAGGTTACTCTGGCACAATCCAGTCAACTAACGTATGTCCAGTGCCTTCTGGGACGAGTGTTTTATGTAACCACGGCAGCACATTCTTCATTTGCTGCTCAAGTTTCCAAGGTGGGTTGATCACTATCATACCAGACGCTGTCATTCCACGTTGGTCGCTATCAGGGCGTACCGCCAATTCAATTTGCAGTATTCTACGAATACCCGTTGCTTCTAATTGATTGACCATACGCTTAATTTGTTGACGTAATACAACAGGATACCAAATTGCATAAGTTCCTGTTGCGAAGCGTTTATAGCCTTCTACCACCCCTTTCACGACCGCTTCATAATCCGTCTTCATTTCATAAGGAGGATCCATCAGTGCAAAGCCACGTCGGCTCTGTGGGGGTAATTTCGATTTCAGTTGTTGATATCCATCTTCCTTGAAAACTTGTGCGCGGTTATCCCGTGAAAATTCGGTGCGCAATAATGGATAATCGCTCGAATGTAATTCAGTTAATACCAGTTTATCGTGTTCACGTAATAGATATTTTGCTAATAATGGTGAACCTGGGTAATAGCGTAAACGCCCATTATCATTCAATTGGCGCACAATATTCATGTACGGCAATAATTCCTCAGGCAAATCAGGTTGCTCCCAAATACGCGCAATCCCTTCAAGATATTCACCTGTTTTTTCTGCATGCTCCCCCGTTAATTGATAACGGCCAGCACCTGAGTGCGTATCTATATACAGAAACGGTTTTTCTTTCTCTTTCAGAGATTCAATGATCAAGCTCTGTACTGTGTGTTTTAACACATCAGCATGGTTGCCTGCGTGAAAGCTGTGACGATAACTTAACATGTAACGTTTATTTCCTGAGGAAATTCAATATTAGCCACTAGGATGACTATTATTAAATAGATTCTTTAAAGATAGCCTTTTTGAACAAAAAATAGACCGGATTTATTCTTCCGCCCCATTATAGCTAAATTTGGCTACAAATGTCATAACCATAGTCACGCTAAAATTCACATGACTGAAAAGAAACAAAACGCTATCCTAAACACAAATACCAAAACAAACAGAGGTAAATGATGAATAAACTACTCCTTACAACTAGTATTTGTATTGCTTTTTTTACTAGTGCATCAGTAATGGCAGCAAAAACACAAAATGGCTGCGAAATAAAAAAACAACGCATTGAAGAGCAAATTAATTACGCTAAACAACATGGAAATCAACATCGAGTTAGAGGATTAGAAGAAGCACTAGATAATGTGAATCGTTATTGCACACCAGAATCTTTATACCGTGATAGCCAAAAAGCGGTGGATGAAAAGACAGAAAAAGTGCAAGAGCGAGAGGCTGAGCTACAGGAAGAAAAATTAAAAGGTGATGACAGCGACAAAATTAAAAAACGTGAAAGAAAACTCGCAGAAGCTCAAGCTGAATTAAAAGAAGCCCAAGCTGAACTGCAAGTTTATAAAGATGCGCTTTAATTTCTAACGTCCCTTTTTCTCTGATTAATTAACCAGTTGCTTTGACTTTAAACAAACGTTCCAATGACTATTCATCTCTTAAAATAGTCATTGGGATGAAGTTACTGGCCAATTTAAGCTATAGTATTATGCATATCATTCATTTATAGGCATTAAATAGGTCGAAAAGTCAGACAATTTTTAGTTGCGGGAAAAGGGGATTAAATGTCGAATACGCAGGAAGAAGAACAAAAAGATACCAATAAACTGAAAGCGACACTGAATAGAAGCATTGATGGCAGTAAAAAAGCAGTGACCTTCTCAATGCGAGTTGTGGACTTTATTTGTGCAATTCCTTTTATTGCTCATATCATTCGTACCGTGCAACGCTTTAACGACCGAATGGGGAACCAGTTTGGGGCTGCAATTACCTATTTCTCCTTTCTCTCTTTAATTCCTGTTTTAATGTTTTCATTCGCCGCTGCCGGTTTTGTATTAGCCAGTAATCCTGAATTACTTGAAAAATTAGTTCGTGGAATTTCTGCAAATATTACTGACCCTACGCTCGCAAATACATTAGAAAGAACAATAGATACAGCAATACGTCAACGTACGACAGTGGGGCTGACAGGGTTAGCTTTAGCGGTATACTCAGGGGTTAATTGGGTTAATAACTTACGTTTGGCTATTTTGGCGCAATCACGCCCTGTGTGGGAGCGCAATGAAGATGAACATGAAAATATTATCTTCCGCTATATTCGCGACTTCTTTGCTTTAATTGGCCTACTTATTGCCTTAATTGTGACAATTACGCTTACCTCTGTTGCTGGCTCTGCACAAGCGACGATTGTCAGTACACTTGGGTTAGATGGTATAGAATGGCTTAAACCTGCTTGGACACTGATTGGCTTAACAATATCAATTACAGCTAATTTCCTGTTATTTTTATGGATTTTTTGGATCCTACCGCGCATGCAACATCGCCGTAGGTCACTCTTTAAAGGAACATTGCTGGCTGCCATTGGGTTTGAAATCATTAAATCCATCATGACCTGGATTTTGCCTAACCTTGCTTCATCGCCTTCTGGAGCCGCATTTGGTTCAGTGCTTGGGCTAATGGCATTCTTCTACTTCTTTGCGCGTTTAACCTTATTTTGTGCAGCTTGGATAGCGACTGATGAACCAAAAGGTTCATTGGATAACGAAATGATTAAATAACAACTTGTTGGGGCGGTAAGACAAACCGCCCTACCACCGTTTAAAGCGAGCGTTTCATTTCTTCGGCCAACGTTCTAACCAATAAAGACGCTGACATCTCGCGAGCTTTCGCCACATTCTGCCCCGCCCAATACGCCGCAAACTCATCGCTACCTGACTTTATTGCCGCTGCATTGAGCTGCTTACCAATATCATAAACCAATGGATAATCAGGTAATTGACTTGTCTCATAGCCGTTACCTGCTCGAATAAATTGATTAATAATCCCTCTCGCTGGGCGCCCTGAAATTGCAGACGTTAGTTGAGTGTGATCCGCTGTTTGCTGCTTGACCTTAGCCCGATAGCCTGTATTCGCGGCAGATTCAGGGCAAAGCAAAAATGCAGTGCCCAATTGAGCGGCAGCAGCACCGCAGTCTAAAGCCATATTAATACCTTGCCCATCCATCATGCCACCAGCTGCAATCACTGGTAAATCAATATGTTGAGATATTAACGTCACTAATTCATAAGTGGTCAGTTCTTCATCTAAAGCCTGCAAATCAAACATGCCTCGATGCCCTCCCGCTTCAATACCTTGTGCGACAACAGCATCAATTCCAGCCAATTCAACTTGTTGCGCTTCTTGTAAGTTCGTTGCCGTCGCCATGGTATAAATACCATGTTGTTTCAATTGCTGGACTACCTTGATGGATGGAATATTAAAATGAAAACTCACTACTGCAGGTTTTGTTTCAAGTAACATAGATAACATTTCTGAGTTATCTAAAAAAGTGTCATAAATTTCATTGAGATAGGAAGGTGGAGTCTCATTAAATTGAGCAAAATAAGGCGCCAAATACTGGCTCCATGCCAGTTCATTATCAGGATGACGTTTCGCAGGTAAATGGCAGAATAAATTGACATTGAATGCTTTACTTGTCAGTGCTTGCGTTTGAGTGATCAATTGGCGAGCTTGTTCCACTGAATTTGCACCTAGGCCTAGTGAGCCAAGCCCGCCCGCCTCTGAAACCGCAGCGGCTAGCGCAGGGGTGGAAACTCCTGCCATCGGAGCTTGTATAATGGGATAACGCAAGCCTAACCGTTGTAGAAATGTATTCGAGTTGTTCATGCTATTTCCTTTACATCAATATCTGGGTACATTTTATGTTCTTATATTGAGAACAAACATAGCACCAAATTTATATAAAAAGAAAAAACACTTACCATAGTATGGCTGCCATATTACTACTTTCAGCGCATTTAAAGCGTACATTGGTTCGTATGAATATGATTAAGATGGCATGTATCCTCATCTTAATCATTTAATAATGAGATTATTATGACCAGCTCTATTCAACAACTCGAAAATTTAACTTGTGGTGTCGTCCTTTACTACCATAATCAATCCCAAAATAGCGTGGGAACCTTCTGCGCTAGAGGAGCAGATCTTGAAGGTATGCCCCTCACTGTTGATACACCGCTGCGAATTGCCAGTAATACAAAGACATTTACTGCGGCTGCAATTTTACGTCTTGCTGAAATGGGGAAACTTAGTATTTATGATGCAATATCTGAATATATTGACCCACAATATAATGCGCTACTCAGTACCCAATATAACACTCACACTATCACCATTCGCCATTTACTGGAGCACAGCAGTGGCCTACTAGACCATGCTGATGGTGACTACCTCAAAGCCGTTCTTAAGCAGCCTAATTATGTTTGGAGCCGAACAGAGCAAGTCGAAATGTACATGCGTAAACAATTTCCAACGTTTTCGCCTTCTAAATCCTTTATTTATTCAGATACGGGTTATATTTTGCTCGGTAATATTATTGAACGAATTACGGGACAATCTCTTGGCCTAGCTGTTAGGGAGCTTTTGCATTTCGACTCTATTGGTCTTGAAAGCGCATATTGGGAGTCATTAGAACAACCACCGGAAATCGCGACACCACGGGCTCGTCAATATTTAGGTAAATGGGATGGCACACATATTCATGCCTCCATGGATGCCTATGGCGGTGGTGGTTTAGTTATGTCCTCGAAACAAATGGCGATATTTCTAGAAGCGCTGTTTGAGGGAAATATTTTTTCATCACCAAATACGCTAGAGACTATGCTAAGTATGGGTTCTCACGATGGCGCAGAAAATTATAGATTGGGCATCATGGTAAATGTTGTCAATGGCATCACCCTGTATTCCCATTTAGGTTTTTGGGGCTCTGTAGCCTATTACGCACCAAAAGCAAAAATCAGTGCGGCGGGGTTTGTTGATGACAGAGAGTCACGAGAGACGCTGATCCACGTTATTGAATCGCTATTAAGCCAACAACATGAAATGAAAAGATAACCACTGGATATTCAATGGCTATCTTTTCATATAACTATCTTTTCATATTTATTGTGCAGTAGATTTTTCTTCTACAGGTGAAGCAGGTGCAGCTTCTGTTGATACTGGCGCTGCAATCTGAGGCCATAGCACTTTGGTAAATTTCTGGCGAATTTGTTCCGCATCCATCAATTGCTTATCTTTTGGCTGCGCTAATACAAAAGCAGCTTCTTGAGATAATAACCTGCGGGCTTCCATATTAACGTGTTCAAGGCTCTGTGACGCCAAGAAGGCTTGCCTTAACCGCTGATACTGTTCAGGAGCGATATCAACGACCCCATTTTGTTGGGAAATCAAACGTTGGCTAATCAGAACGTCGGTACTCGTACGCGCATAAGCGGCAAACAACTGCGATAACTGCACCTGTTTCTCTTTGAGCATGTCGTCAAATAACTCAGCTGCAATACCATTTTGGTTAATCGATGCAAGCTCACTCGCGACAATGTCTGTCACCGCTGCCATTTTTTCAGGCGCTGCCGTGACCGTTAATGTACAACTGGCTTTTTGATATTGCACACGACAATCTAACCCCGGAACGACTTCCCCTTGATTAAATTTTTGATTGAACGCTTTTTGCAAGGAGCGATAAACTGCTTCACGCGCTAAGTCACTGGACCAATAACGCAGTAAGACATTTGAGTCTTTAATGGGTAGCCAATCAATATCCCAAATTAATGAAAGCGTGTCCTGTGCAGGTTGTTCCTGCAAGATATCAATAGATTGTGGTTTTACTGACGATAACACGGCAACAGAAACCGGTTCAGAGCGCCGACCTTCTAATGAAGAGAAATTTTGTGAAATTGAATCAGATAACATTCGAGCATCCACATGGCCCGCGACATACAATGTCATGACATCCGGTGTATACCATTTTTGATAAAAAGAATTCACACTTTCAAGCGCCACAGCACCATTCGGTTTTTGGCCTGGGTCGTACCCCATCATTGTTGATCCCTTTAAACGCGCTCGCCAAACGGGATCGTTGGCATTTAAAGGCAGTGTTGCAACTGGGACATTTTGTGCCGTCAAACCATTATGCAATGTCGTTTCTGTATACTCAGCACCTGCAACAGAAGTTGCTAACCAACTTAGCGCTTGCTTGATTAGGTCTGGGCGATTATTGGGTAAACTTAAGCTATAAATAGTGTAGTCATAGGAAACAACAGCGGGTGGAATTGGCATGTCAGGGTCTGCTGCCTGACGCCAGAATTCTTGTAATGTTGCAGTTGGAAACGCTTCTGTTTGATGAAACAACGCCATTTTAGGAATGAGGTAACTGTATCCTTTCTCGCTCGCTTTTTCTGTTAATGAGCCTGTTTTAATTGCTAACCTGAGCTGGATACGGTCATTTGGACGTTGTGGTGTTTGTAATAATTGCCAGCTAAAGCCATTTTCTAGCTTCCCTTGCTGCCATGCTGGATCGGGTTGTAAGGACTCAGCCCCCGCTAAATGCGCGACGGAGAATAATACAACACCAATGATATACCGAACTTTCAAGCCCTGCATGTAAACCCCTATGTGTTTTATATCTTTATATTTAACCGCGAATAACGACAGATAAATTAACGAAAAACGCGAACTTATCGGGTTAAACGATATAGTTTGGCTTTATTCCATTTTTCATTGTCACCACTATAACGATATTAGACCATAAAGCTGAGTTCATGTTCATGGCTTAGTCTGATTTTTGCTGTTTTCTTTGACGATTATACCCTTTTGCAAGTAAACCGAGCTCATCGTCACGATGATATTCAGACACAGTAATTTGATTAACTTCAGAATTTGTCTGTAATTCAATTGCGATTTTACGCAGTGGCCTTATTATCATTCGGCTGACACACCACGTCATTCCAATAGCAATAATGAGCACCAACAGCAAATAAGTGGTTGTCATCAATGCGAGTGTGTTTAGCGCGAACCGATAAACACGGTTAGGGTCAACCTGTAATGTTAAATACCCTTGAGGCTTCGCTTGCAACACAACATTGCCGTATGCATACAGCGGCACGGTCATTTCGACAGGTATCCCCACAAAATGCGTTACCCAATCAGGTATCGGCTTAGGCGTTGCAAAGCTTAGATTCATTACCGTTGTGCCATCAACCGTAATAATCGCATTTCCCATAATGCCTGATGTTTTTAAGCTTATCAGTAGCCGTTTGACTTCGTTAAGGTCAGAACTTAACAATGAATCAGTTAATGGTTCTTGAATTTGCACTACAGCGTTACTAAGTTGGTCTAAATAATCTTGCTTACGTTGGTCAACTAAATAGCTGAATTGAATAGCTAAAAAAAGCGCAAGTGATAGCAACGTAATCATAAAGAATACGACCATACTTTTTAATGTTAGTGAGCGTTGGACTCGGGTATTCATTTGGCCACAACCTTTCTAATCAAGCAGCTTTTTTAAAGAAAACGGAAACGTCAGCCAGTATACTTGATTTTATCTGCAAAAGAGTAGCTTAAAAAGAAAGATTGGGTATTTAGGACAAACAACACGTTAAAATAGCTTAAAGGCACACTTGAATAAAAAACGGTAGAAAATCAGCCTTTTCTACCGTTTCACACATTAACTCATAACAATCGTCTGTTTTTCATTTTCATCAACCGCAAAGCACGCAACCAACTGTTGGTTATATTCCTTCAGTGTTGGCTGGAATTGCGTACACTGACCGAATGCTCTACGACAACGCGCTGCAAATGCGCACCCCGGCGGCGGGTTCAAAGGGCTTGGCAACTCTCCCGTTAACTTAATACGTTCGCGCCGAGCATCTGGGTTCAATCTCGGTGTAGCGGATAATAACGCTTGGGTATAAGGGTGAAGAGGGTTATTAAAAATCTGCTCTTTTGTCCCTTTCTCCACACAGCGGCCTAAATACATCACCATGACTTCATCAGCGATATGCTCTACCACCGATAAATCGTGTGAAATAAAGACATAAGACAAACCTAAATCTTGCTGTAAATCCATCATCAGATTTAATACTTGAGCACGAACAGACACATCCAGTGCGGAAACGGGTTCATCTGCAACCACGATATCAGGGTCAAGCATTAAACCACGAGCTATCGCGATACGTTGACGTTGGCCACCAGAAAACATATGGGGGTATCGGCTATAGTGCTCTGTTTTCAAACCCACTTTAGCCATCATGGATAATACTTTTTCTTTGCGTTGCTCTTTCGATAACGAAGTATTAATCAATAGCGGCTCTTCCAAAATTTGCCCCACCTTTTTACGTGGGTTCAGCGAGCCATAAGGGTTTTGAAACACAATTTGGATTTTTTGGCGACGCAATTTCTCCGCAGACTTATCTTTTACTAACAAGTCTTGGTCTTGATAATACAACTCGCCTTCAGAAGGTTGCTCAATCATGGTTAATAAACGACCCAATGTCGATTTACCACAACCGGACTCCCCAACCACTGCCAGTGTTTTACCTCTTTCTAGTTCAAAAGAGACCCCATCCAATGCTTTTAAGGTTTTCTCGGCAGCAAAAACCCCTCTTTTGACAGAATAATATTTTTTCAAATCCACCGCTTTGAGCAATGGAGTGTGTTGTTTGTCACTCATAGTGTTGGCCTCCCCATATCATCCAGCGGCATATGGCATTTGACTTGGCGATCACCAACGGTTTGTAACATTGGCTCTTCTTGACGGCATATCTCCGTTGCATACGGACAACGTGGGTTTAATAAACAGCCCACTGGCCTATCGTATTTTCCCGGTACCACACCAGGAAGCGAGGCTAAACGGGACTTATTCGTCGCAAATTCCGGCAAGGCACGTAATAGTGCTTGTGTATAAGGATGGCGTGGATGTTTAAAAATATCACTTGCTTTGGCGGACTCAACCACCTGCCCCGCATACATCACAATAATATGATGTGCAGCTTCTGCCACTAAAGCGAGGTCATGAGTGATAAGCACTAATGCCATATTTTCTTGTTGCTGCAATTCCAACAACAATTCAATGATTTGGGCCTGAATAGTGACATCTAGCGCTGTTGTCGGCTCATCTGCAATCAATAATTTAGGTCGACATGCGATCGCCATAGCAATCATCACACGCTGGCTCATTCCTCCTGACAACTGGTGAGGATACACATCTAAACGTGATTGTGGGTCAGGGATCCCCACCATATCTAACAGGTCGATAGCCCGCTGTTTGCGTGTACTTTTGCTCCCGCCTTGATGCACTTTCAATGCTTCAATGATCTGATACCCCACGGTAAAACAAGGGTTTAAACTGGTCATCGGATCTTGGAAAATCATCGCAACATCGGCACCAACAATCTGCCTGCGTTCTTTTTCAGGGATCGACAGCAAATCACGTCCATCAAATTTTAATGAATCTGCCATTACTTTCCCGGGGTAATCGATCAACCCCATAATCGCGAGTGAACTCACCGATTTACCTGAACCCGACTCACCAACAATACCAACGACCTGGCCTTTATCAACGCTATAGCTGATGCGGTCAACGGCGCGAAACGGTGCTTTTTCGTCTCCGAAATGTACCGAAAGTTGTTCTACATTTAACAATGCCATTTGGTTACCTCATCACTGCTTGAGTTTTGGATCAAATGCATCACGTAACCCATCACCCATCAGGTTGAACGCAAGCACCGTCAATAAAATTGCTAATCCAGGAAAAGTCACTACCCACCATGCGCTTTGTGCAAATTGCAACACATCAGACAGCATCGTTCCCCATTCAGGAGTCGGTGGCTGTGCGCCCATTCCGAGGAAACCCAAAGCAGCCATATCTAAAATGGCATTCGAAAAACCTAAAGAGGCCTGTACAATCAAAGGTGCCAAACAGTTAGGCAAAATATTGACAAACATTTGACGAGCCGCTCCTGCACCCGCAACTCGGGAGGCAGTGACATAATCACGGTTGACTTCCACCAGTACTGCCGCACGCGTCAGCCTGATATAATGTGGCAAGGCAACAAACGTCAAAGCAATAGAAGCGTTAACAATGGACGGGCCGAAAATGGCCACCAGCACCAATGCTAATAATAGGCTTGGTAATGCCAGCATGATGTCAACAACTCGCATAATTAATGCGTCAACGACACCGCCAAAATAACCTGCGATTACTCCGATGGTAACACCCGCAATTAGTGATAATACGACCACCAAGCAGCCAACTAACAGCGATAAACGAGCGCCATACATTAAGCGAGAGAGTAAATCACGCCCAATATCATCAGTACCTAAAATAAATTGCCAACTTCCCCCGTCCTGCCAAACAGGTGGAACAAGTAAAAAATCACGAAATTGTTCATCTGGGGCATGCGGAGCTAATACTCCCGCAAAAATCGCAATCAGCACCATCAGGATAATGTAGAACATCCCGACAACGGCCCCTTTGTTACGTTTAAAATAGTGCCAAAATTCTTGTAATGGTGTCATCGGCTGCGGGGCGCTGACAACAGTTGGCTCAGTAGATTGAGACATTTAGCGCTCCTTATTTCTTATGGCGAATACGTGGGTTTACAATGCCATACAGCACGTCGACCACTAAGTTTACGAGGATGATCAGTGTAGCAACCAGCAGGACGCCCCCTTGTACTACAGGGTAGTCACGGCGCTGTAGTCCTTCGATTAACCAGCGTCCTAACCCAGGCCATGAGAAAATAGTTTCTGTTAAAATAGCCCCTGCTAGCATCACCCCAACCTGTAAGCCAATTACCGTGACCACTGGTAATAATGCGTTGCGTAATGCGTGAATTAAAATGACGCGCGCGCGGCCAAGACCTTTGGCACGAGCAGTCCGAATATAGTCTTCTCCCAATACTTCCAACATTGACGAGCGAGTCATGCGCACAATAACGGCTAATGGGATCGTACCTAAAACAATAGAAGGCAATATTAAGTGCTCTACTGCATCAATAAAGTCACCATCCTCCCCCCAAATTAGGGTATCAATTAGCATAAAACCGGTCAGAGGCTGGGAGTCATCAAGAAAAACGGTGTCACTGACTCGGCCGGCTACTGGAGTGAGGTCTAACTGCACCGACACTAGCATGATGAGCATGATCCCCCACCAGAAGATAGGCATTGAGTAACCCGTTAAAGAAAGGCCGATTGCAGTATGGTCAAAAATTGACCCACGTTTTACTGCCGCTAAAACCCCAACAGGGATCCCAACAGAAACCGCAAAAATCATGGCGCAAGTGGCCAGTTCGACGGTCGCTAAAAAACGAGGTAAAAACTCTTCCCACACACCAATACGGCTTTTTAGGGAAATCCCTAAATCACCATGAAATATCCCATTGATGTAATGGAGATATTGCTTCCAAAGTGGCTGATCAAGCCCTAGTTCAGCCATTAAATAAGCATGCCTTTCAGGGGATAATCCCCTTTCACCTGCCATGATCATCACCGGGTCACCCGGGATCATGTGGACAAAAGCAAAGGTTAATAATGTAATACCGATAAACGTGGGGATCACAAGCCCCAATCGTCGGAGGATAAATTGCAACATATCCTGAATCTCTTTAATAATGCCGTTGACGGCTCTTAGTCCGTTTGGCTACTCAGAAAATCGCTTTTCCGGGTGCTCACAAACAACTTAACTTTTCCGCTTCTTCTAGAGAAGAAAACGCCCTCCGCTCTAAACCAGCAACGAAGGGCATAGACAGATTAGATACGATTACTTCTCAATATCGACGTTTTCGAAGTGGTGTTTGCCTAGTGGGTCAACCACATAGCCTTTGACTTCTTTACGTACCGGCTCAAACACCGTGGAGTGTGCAATGATGAGGGCTGGTGCCTGTTCATTCATCACAACTTGCGCTTGCTTGTACAGTTCAACTCGTTTGTCGTGATCTGCTGTTTGCCGTGCTGGTTGGATCAAGTTCTCAAAGCTTTCATTACACCATTTTGAGTAGTTAGAACCTTGCTCTTTTGCTGCACAGCTAAATAAGGTTGCAAAGAAGTTATCAGGGTCCCCATTGTCACCCGTCCAACCCATCATTACCGTTTGTGGCTCGCCATCTTTCGCACGTTTGAGGTATTCGCCCCACTCATAGCTGACAACCTTTGATTTAACGCCAACTTTAGCCCAGTCTGCTTGGATCATTTCAGCCATACGGCGTGCATTTGGGTTATACGGTCGTTGAACAGGCATCGCCCACAAGTCAATTTCAAAGCCATTCGGGAAACCTGCTTCTGCTAATAGGGCTTTTGCTTTTTCAGGGTTATATTCGTAGTCGTTTACAGCGTCGTTATAGCCCCACATTGTCGGTGGGATCAGGTTTTTCGCTTTTTGGCCTGCACCTTGATAAACCGCTTCAATAATTGCATCTTTGTTCACCGCCATAGACAGCGCTTGGCGAACTTTTTGATTATCTAACGGTTTTTTCTCGACATTATAAGAGAGGTAACCGACGTTTAGGCCTGGTTGCTCCATTAACGTAATGTCTTTATCTTGCTTCATACGCTCTAAATCAGCCGGATTTGGATATGGCATGACTTGGCATTCATTTTTCTGCAGTTTTGCATAACGAACGGAAGCATCTGGCGTGATAGAGAAGACTAAACGGTCAAGTTTAGGTTTTGTGCCCCAATATTGGTCGTTGGCTTTATAAAGAATACGGGAGTCTTTCTGATACTGTTGCAGAACAAATGGGCCTGTTCCAATTGGGTTTAAGTCTACTTTTTCTGGCGTACCCGCTTTCAACATCTGGTCTGCATATTCAGCAGAAAGAATGGATGCGAAATCCATTGCCATATCCGCTAAGAATGGAGATTCAGGACGAGTTAACGTAATTTTTACTGTGTTATCATCGACTTTTTCAACTTTATCGATAATTTTATCCATATCCATTCCCATAAAGTATTCATAGCTGCCACCTGAAACTTTATGGTATGGGTGATTTGCATCTTTTTGACGCATAAATGTATAGATTACATCGTCCGCATTCAAATCACGGCTTGGCTTAAATTCTTTATTCGAGTGCCATTTGACACCTTTACGTAGATGGAAAGTATATTCTTTACCATCATCACTCACTTCCCAGCTTTCCGCTAGGCCCGGTTCGATTTCCGTCGTTCCTAATTTGAATTCCACTAAGCGGTTATACAGTGGAATTGAACTTGCATCATAGGTTGTTCCTGACGTGAACAACTGTGGGTTAAAGCCCTCAGGGGAGCCTTCTGAACAATAAACTAACGTTTTTGCCTGTACTGATGCTGATACTGCTAATGCTGCCAATGTAAGCCCTACAGTCAGTAGACCTGTCTTTTTAATAGAGCGCATCTGTATGCTCCTATGGTGTTCATGTTGTTTTGCTTGATGCCTAAATCCGTCATAAAAGCGACAGATGTAGTATCTGTATTTTTTGTTATTCATTGTGCAATTAATCAACTGTTACTCACTTCGTCAATAGCCGCATTTATGACTCACCCACAATCTATGTAACATATCAGAAACAATTAGCACTGCAATTTAGCTTAAAATTTCACAGTAGAGGACAAGATGCAGGTGTTATAACCATATAATCAGTAGTGAATAGGTTTTTATGTTGAGGTTATTTATTTTTATATTTGTGATTAAGTGCTGAATTACCGAACGAATATAGTGCTTTTGTTGGTGTAGTGCGAAATAAAACACTAAAGAGAATTGATATGGAAATTATTTTAGTATGTAATAATTTAGTTTGTTTTATAAGCAAATAAAAAACATTCAGCTGACTATGCTAAACAAAATTTTAACCAACTGATAACTTAAAGAATAAAATAACACTGATAAGGGTTTGTATTCTATTTGCCCAAATACAGAATATGCTTTAATACCAACGATAAAAGCTACAATTACCTAGTATTAATTCGGTCATTCCTCAATGATGCAATTGTCTATCTTAACCCTATGATTTAACTAATAATGAAACCTTACCTGAAGACCCGTACTCATTGAATTCACCAACAGCTGATCAGTTTGCCAAATTGGAGTCTCCGTAAATAAATGATATGACAAACGCCCTATTTGGCCTTTAGCTCCGACTCTACCACCCAGCAATAGATTTTCTTTCCAAAAGGTCCCCCTATCATTTGATGTTGTTCCTAAACCTAACGAGGTATATAAAGCCATATATGACCATGGGCTCTGCCAGAGGACCTCACTTTGTAGCTTTAAACTATTATCTCCCATATCAAAGGACTCGGCTCCTCCAATAAAACCGCTAACGCCTCCAAAACCAATAAATGACTCTTGCTCTAATAAAACATCTAACTTATCACGACTTAGTTGCACATCAAGTTGGCTTTCATATTGAAAAGGAGAGGCCACCCTCATTGCAGAAGCCGAAACTTGTAAAACCTGTGGCTTATTTAAACCTGTAACTTGCTGTGCATTTGCACCAAACCAGCTAGTTCCTTGTTTATACTTTAATGCAATTAAAGCGCTACCCTGTAAGAAGTTAACCTGATGAGTCAGCTCACCAATAATGTAATGAGCCAAACGTTGTTGTGTTTGTAAGTGTAGGTTGGACAAAAACGTGTCGCTCCTTTGGCTTTCAGACCCTAGGCTTAATGAAGTCATCGCGTTTTCTGTTCGCTTTAATAAATACTCGGCTTGTAATAATAAGAAACTGTTATGCTGCTTCAGTGGTAGAACAACATCATTGCTGGCAATGACCGTTTTATTTTTCTGGTATCCACTCAATATTGAAAACAACCAGTATTGATAAGGAAGAGAATAAAACAGCATGGCTGATTTGACTTCGGTTTCTTCGGTGTTACTAAATTGACGGCTAATATTTGAATATAAAAAATCATTTAATAACAAAGGATTAGCAACCATAAAAGTATGGCCAACTGTATTTGTATTGCCTACCTGATGGGCCATTGAGTGTGACTCAAAGGAGAGAGTACCTTGAAATTCGCGCCGATGCTGGCCTAGCACTATAATTTGAGTGGCGTTTTCATGCTTATCATCTGCAATTAATTTGACTTGAAAAGGGATTAAAGATGCATTTTGTAAGTTGTACAAATCTTGCTCAACTTGTCGCAGATTAAGCGCATCCCCTAGCTGAAAAGGAAATATATGTTGAAGTGATTTATCTTCTGCCTGCTCATGTTGATAAATCACTGAAGAAACTGTTCCTGCTATTATTTTTGCTTGCAGGATACCAAATAGAAAAGTTTGCTCTGGGTAATACAAGTAAGAGGTTAAATAGCCTGCATGAACTAGCTCTGCCGTAATGTCATCCGCATATTTAAGCAAGCCTTGTTCATCAATGCACTGGCCTTCTATCTTTTGCCGCCATCTATTCACTTGGCTACGAGCGATTTCCTTTACTTGCTCAAGCCCAATGAAATGTACTTGATTCATCATGATACAAGTAGAGGGGACTTGGGTAATACCATTTGGAGGCGCTATAGGCGTGCTATAAGCTTTAAAGCCAATAATGGTACAAAAACTGAATAAGAAGCAGCAAAGATGTATCGATAAAACGTTATCAACTTTCATTAACGAGTCCTTGTAATGAAAAAGCGTTTTTACCTAAAACAACATGAGTGAGTCAGCTTATATATCAACAGAGATAGGTTATTGAGTGCAAGCCAAGTTAGTCTGAAATAGTTGGGGTGAAAAATAGGAAGGAGTAAAAACGAAAAAACCCACCTCAATGAGGTGGGTTTTAGAATTTGGTCGGCGAGAGAGGATTCGAACCTCCGACCCACTGGTCCCAAACCAGTTGCGCTACCAAGCTGCGCTACTCGCCGAAAACGGTGTGAATAATACTGCCAAGAACGGAGGTCGTCAACCCATTTTTCGCCAATTCTGTTCGTTTGCCGATAAAACCACCAAAATGGTAAGGTTTATATGCAAGTCGCTTTATTTAAAGCAAAAAATAAGCACTAAAATATTTTAGTGCTTATTTATCAAACAGGTTAGAGTTTATAAAAATAGCATTAACAACACGCTAATAACTCAATTTTAAGCCTATTGCAGTAAAGAAATATCCGCTACTCTTAAGAATAACTCACGTAACTGGCTTAATAGTGTCAAACGATTAATACGAACCGCTTGGTCTTCATCCATTACCATCACATTTGCAAAGAATTCATCCACGATATCGCGTAAAGAAGCTAATTCAACTAAAGCCTCTTGATAATTCCTTTCTGCAAACATTGGCGCAAGCTTATCTTGTAATACCACAACGTGAGTCGCCAGTTTGACTTCTTCAGGCATTTTTAGAACAGAGGCTAAAACGTTGTCCGCAAGTTTTTCTTCTGATTTGCTCAGAATATTGGAAACACGTTTATTTGCCGCTGCAAGTGCCTGTGCTTCGTCTAATGAACGGAAGTGAGTAACTGCTTTCACTCGCGCATCAAAGTCAGCAGGTTGTGTTGGGTGACGAGCTAATACCGCTTGAATGGTATCGATACTATAGCCTAATTCTTGATACCAAGAACGGAAACGACCAAGCATGAACTCAACAACGTCACTAACCACATTTTCATTGGTTAATTTATCACCGTATAAGCGAGCCGCTTCTTCTGTCATCTCAACGAGATCAAGCTGATAGCCTTTCTCAACAATAATGCGTAAGACACCTAACGCAGCACGGCGCAGAGCAAATGGGTCTTTATCGCCTTTAGGATGTTGGCCGATACCAAAAATCCCCGCAAGCGTATCCATTTTTTCAGCCAGTGCTAATGCAGCTGAAACGTCAGTCGATGGAAGTGCATCCCCTGAAAAACGCGGTTGGTACTGCTCTTTTAAAGCTAATGCAACATCTTCTGACTCACCATCATGGCGTGCGTAGTGCATTCCCATAACACCTTGAGTGTCTGTGAACTCAAACACCATGTTAGTCATTAAGTCACATTTTGCTAATAGACCAGCTCGTGTTGCATGATTTACATCCGCACCAATTTTGCTCGCAACCCAGCCAGCTAATGCTTCTAAACGGTCTGTTTTATCACGCAATGTGCCTAATTGTTTCTGGAACAATACAGTTTCTAAGCGTGGTAAGTTATCTTCCAAACGTTGTTTACGGTCAGTCTTAAAGAAAAATTCGGCATCCGCTAAACGTGGACGTACGACTTTTTCGTTACCTGAAATGATTTGCTGAGGATCAGAAGACTCAATATTGGCCACAAAGATAAAGTTAGGCATTAGCTTGCCAGCCTTATCATAAACTGGGAAATATTTTTGGTCCCCTTTCATGGTGTAAACGAGCGCTTCTGAAGGAACCTCTAAGAATTTCTCTTCAAATTTAGCTGTTAAAACGACTGGCCATTCAACCAATGACGTCACTTCTTCAAGCAAGCTATCCGTTAAGTCAGCTTGGCCACCAAGAGCCTTAGCTGCTTTTTCTGCATCCGCTTTAATCACCGCTTTACGTTCTTCGTAATCCGCCATGACTTTACCGCGTTCACGTAAAATGGCTGGATATTGTTCAGCATTATCAATGGTAAACTCAGCTTCACCCATGAAACGGTGACCACGAATCGTGCGCCCGCTCTTGATACCTAAGATTTCACCATCAATAACATCGCTACCTAGTAGTAATGTGACGGTATGAACAGGACGAACGAATTGAGTGTCTTTATCAGCCCAGCGCATTAATTTAGGAATGGGTAGTTTTGCGAGCGCGCGGCTAGTCATATCAACCAATAATTCGCTGACAGCCTGCCCTTTTACTTGAGCACGATACAGTAGCCATTCGCCTTTATCGGTCGTCAAACGCTCAGCTTGATCAACGGTAATACCACAACCACGAGCCCAGCCTTCAGCGGCTTTAGTCGGTTGGCCATCTGAACCAAACGCCTGAGAGATAGCAGGGCCGCGTTTTTCAACTTCACGGTCTGGCTGTGAAGCCGCTAAATCAGCGACTTTAAGTGCTAGACGACGAGGGGCAGCAAACCACGTTACTGCACCATGAGCGATATCAGCACCATCAAGTTCAGCCGTAAAATTTGCAGCAAATGATTCAGCTAATGAACGAAGAGCCTTCGGCGGTAACTCTTCGGTGCCGATTTCCACAAGGAAAGTCTGTTGAGTCATGACAGCCTCTTAGTTCTTATGACACATAGGGAATCCAAGCGCTTCACGAGAAGCATAGTACGCTTCTGCAACCCCTTTAGTTAGGGTACGAATACGTAAAATATAGCGTTGGCGTTCAGTAACAGAAATGGCTTTACGTGCATCTAGTAGGTTGAAAGTGTGAGCCGCTTTCAAGATACGTTCGTATGCAGGTAGTGGAAGTGGCGTTTCCAAAGCCAGCAAGTGTTGAGCTTCTTTTTCATACTCGTCAAAACATTTGAACAGAAAATCAACATTTGCGTATTCGAAGTTATAGGTTGATTGCTCAACTTCGTTTTGATGATAAATATCACCATAGGTGGTTTTACCCAATGGACCATCACACCAGACAAGGTCATACACGCTGTCCACGCCTTGAATATACATGGCTAAGCGTTCTAGGCCGTATGTAATTTCACCCGTTACCGGTTTACACTCAAGACCACCGACCTGCTGGAAGTAAGTAAACTGAGTCACTTCCATCCCGTTAAGCCATACTTCCCAACCTAGTCCCCAAGCACCAAGTGTTGGGTTTTCCCAGTTATCTTCAACAAAACGAATGTCGTGAACGGTTGGGTCAACACCTAATTCTTTTAAAGAACCAAGGTATAATTCTTGGATGTTATCGGGTGATGGTTTGATGATCACCTGAAACTGATAATAGTGTTGTAGACGGTTTGGGTTTTCACCATAGCGACCATCAGTAGGTCGACGAGATGGTTGAACATAAGCCGCAGCAATAGGCTCAGGGCCTAATGCACGCAAACACGTCATTGGGTGAGAAGTTCCGGCGCCGACTTCCATGTCCAATGGTTGAACAATGGTACAGCCTTGACGCGCCCAGTAGCCCTGTAATGTCAGGATTAGACCTTGGAAGGTCTTGGTATCAAACTTTTGCATGTTAGATCCGCACGCGATACGTAAAATTTAATGAAAGTACGCCAGTATACCCTTTGACCGCAAGATATACAGCATTGAATACGTCTGTATTTATTCTAAAAATAAAAAAAAATACTTTCACCCCTTTTAAACTGGTTATTTATACAGTATAAATAATTTGTTTTTTGAAACAAGGTTATCGAAACTGTAAAAAGGATGAAAAATGGATACTTCCCTGACACGCTGCCATTGGGTTAATCAAGATCCTGAATATATCGCTTATCACGACCATGAATGGGGTAAACCCACTTATGGCAACTTAGCATTATTTGAAATGCTTTGCCTTGAAGGCCAACAAGCCGGGCTCTCTTGGTACACCATTTTAAAAAAACGCCAAGGATATCGTGACTTATTTCATCATTTCGATCCTACAAAAATCGCATTAATGAGTGATAATGATGTTGAACGACTTATGCAAGATACTCGAATTATCCGTAACAGACTAAAAATTAATGCGA
Source organism: Providencia sp. PROV201 (assembly GCF_028479545.1). Taxonomy (NCBI): domain Bacteria; kingdom Pseudomonadati; phylum Pseudomonadota; class Gammaproteobacteria; order Enterobacterales; family Morganellaceae; genus Providencia; species Providencia sp. PROV201. The sequence goes on along the minus strand of NZ_JAMPNW010000006.1, from coordinate 156,694 downwards.
TTATCGCGAATGCAAAAGCCTATTTAGCGATGAAAGACAATGGTGAAGATTTTTCCACTTTTATTTGGCAATTTGTAAATGGTCAACCCATTGTCAATGGTTGGGAAAAACCATCACAAGTCCCTGCGGAAACTGAAACTTCTAAGCTTCTTTCCAAGGCACTCAAAAAACGTGGGTTTAAATTTGTCGGTTCGATCACTTGTTATGCCTTTATGCAGGCAACTGGCATGATTAATGACCATTTAGTGAATTGTTGCCAATTTAAATAAATTAGTTTTTATCGGCGTAACTTACCAAGGAAAAAGAAAAATAAACCACCAAGGCATTAACATTGCGATATTTTAACTCGATAAATTAGAAATTTTCGATATTTTACATTAAAAAAAGATGTGAATGGGTGGTTGAACTCTGAGAAGTAGCAGAGTATGTTTTAAATTCCATTAACAATCTAATAAATATATGTGAATAAATGCGATGATATTTTCTAAATTTGGTAATAAATTTGCTCAAAATTCAGGTATTTCATTATTAATGAAAGATTTGAATGAAGGCATAAGAACCCCTGGCTCCATTATGTTAGGGGGTGGAAATCCAGCTCATATCCCTGAAATGGATAAATATTTCCAAGATCTATTAGCTGAAATGTGTGCTAATGGCCAGTTGACGGACACTTTATGTAATTATGATGGTCCTCAAGGTAAAGATGCCATGTTGAAAGCGCTTGCAGCAACGCTAAAAGCAAAACTAGGTTGGAACATTAGCGCGAAAAATATTGCCCTATCTAACGGCAGCCAGAGCGCTTTTTTCTATCTATTTAACTTGTTAGCCGGTCGCTTTGAAGATGGTATCACCCGTAAAGTCCTCTTCCCTCTTGCCCCTGAATATGTCGGTTACGCGGACTCAGGGCTTGACGATGACTTATTCGTCGCGAACAAACCACAAATTGAATTTTTACCTAATGGCCAATTTAAGTACCGGGTGGACTTCAACACATTAGAAGTTACTGATGACATTGGTGTTATTTGTGTGTCTCGTCCAACAAACCCAACCGGTAATGTCATTACAGATGAAGAAGTTGAGCATTTAGATCAATTAGCTAAACAACATAATATCCCATTATTAATAGATAATGCTTATGGTGTTCCTTTTCCTGGCATTATCTTCAGCGAAGCTACGCCATTTTGGAACGAAAATGTCATTCTTTGTATGAGTTTATCTAAACTTGGTTTACCTGGAACTCGATGCGGCATTATCATCGCTAATGAAGAAATCATTGAAGCCGTTAGTAATATGAATGGTATCATTAGCCTTGCGCCTGGTGGCATAGGCCCCGCCCTTGCTTTAGAAATGCTCAAAAAAGATGATCTTATCTCATTATCTAAGAATATAATTGGCCCTTTTTATAAGCAACGTGTGGAAGAAGCCATCGAAATTATTCGCCGCTATATTCCAGAAGATAAATGTTTGATTCATAAGCCTGAAGGTGCCATTTTCCTTTGGTTATGGTTTAAAGACTTACCAATTAATTGCTTAGAATTATACCAACGCTTAAAGAAACGCGGTGTATTGATGGTTCCTGGCCACTACTTCTTTCCCGGTATCGAACAAGATTGGCCACATGCACATCAATGTATGCGCATGAACTATGTCCCTGAACCAGAAAAAATTGAACAGGGGATCAAGATATTAGCTGAAGAACTAGAAAAAGCTTATCAAGAAGTAACCTGTTAGGTTGCAAAATAACAAAGGGCTTTTAAGCCCTTTAATTGCAATTTTTAGGTAAAAAAAAGCCCTTTCATGCAGAAAGGGCTAAAAATTAGCGAGAACTCCGTAATTGAAATCAAATTAATTTTTCAATACGAATATCATTCAGAACCATTAGAACATCTTTTCTATTTGGTTATTGCTTGAACAAAAGCACTTTTTGCCCCTATATATCGTGATACTTTTTAATGGCCTTCTTCTATATCCATCATGAATACTCACCTATCCAATTGAAAAACAAGCCTTAAACAGTGTTAGTTCTTCATCAAGTGGATTATCACATTTAACTAAACGGCCCAAAATAAAATGGCGAGTAATTGAGGAGAAATAATCCTTAAAAACATCGCTAATGGATAAACTGTTGCATAAGATAATGCGGGAGCACCGCTGGTCGCATGAATATTATTTGCAAATGCTAATGCAGGAGGGTCCGTCATGGAACCTGCTAGCACCCCGCAAAGGCTCAGATAGTTCATTTTGCCAAAAATTCGAGCTACAACACCTGTAATAAATAGCGGCACAAACGTGATCAATAACCCATAGCCAATCCACGTCAGCCCATCGCCTTTAATTAAAGTATCAATGAAGCCACCACCAGAATTGAGCCCAACCACAGCGAGGAACATGACAATCCCCAACTCTCTCAACGCCAAATTTGCACTCGGAGGCATGAACCAATATAAACGCCCGATAGTCCCTATACGACCTAGAATTAATGCAACAACTAGTGGGCCTCCCGCTAATCCAAGTTTTAGCGCTGCAGGAAAACCTGGAACAAAAACAGGTATTGACCCCAGTACAACCCCAAGCCCTATTCCAAGGAACACAGGTAACATTTGAACTTGCTGTAGTTTTTGTTTCGCATTGCCTAACAAAGCGGTGACAGCTTCAATTGACTCAGGACGCCCAACAATATTTAAAATATCGCCAAATTGTAAAACTGAATTGTTATTAGCCACTAAATCAATACCCGTACGGTTTAATCGTGTAACAACAACGTCATATTTTTGTTTTAAATTTAAGTCTTTAAGCCTTTTACTTAATACGGCATCATTCGTTACTACTACACGAACGGAATGCAAAATAGAGCTTGATGTCGAAAGGGATGCATCAACTTCCTCACCTAATATTAAGCGAACTTTATTTAAATCGTCTTTCAAACCAACAACGTGCAATAGATCCCCTAAATGGATCTCTGTTGTGGGCTGAGGGACAACAAGCATATCTCCACGTTTTAATCTTGAACAAACAATCGCTTCACTACCAAGTAGTGGGATGTCTTGCATCATTAAGCCATCAAGATTAGCGTTACGAATGGCAATATTCATGGTCTGCAGAGAATCGCGCTGTTGAAAATTAGAACTATTAAATGCGGAAGCTTCTTTATCTACTGAGATCCTAAAAATAATGCGTACTAACCACATTACTAATAATATGCCACAAATCCCCATAGGATATGCCATGGCATAACCCATTCCCATCTGGTCAACAAGGTTAGGATCAGAGCCTAAATCAGATAAAATTTGCTGACCAGCACCTAAAGATGGGGTATTCGTGACTGCACCTGAAAAAATACCTAAAATAATAGGTAATGGGATATTCGCAACTTTATATATAATTGCCGTTACCACCGCACCTAAGACAACCACCATCAGCGCAAAACCATTTAGTTTCAGGCCAGAAACACGTAAAGAAGAGAAAAAACCAGGCCCGACCTGAATACCAATCGTGTATACAAACAGTATCAAGCCAAACTCTTGAATAAAATGCAGCATGTCTTTATTCAGTTGTAAGCCGTAACTTTGGGCAAAATGCCCAACGATGATCCCCCCAAATAGGACACCACCAATACCCAGCCCAACACTACGGATCTTCCAATTACCAATCCATAATCCTAAAGCAGCAGCTAACGCCAACAAACTTACAGTAAGAGCTAATTCACTCATAGACCGCATCCTTTTGACGACAAGTTACCCATTAAACACACCCAAATAGGCGATAAAACAGACTACTGAATCGATTATGCCAAATAGCCTGAGGGTAATATGTGCCATAGAGCACAGTTCAGAATGAATAAGTGACCTATTTTTTTAGAATTTTCAAACTGATAACAAATATAAAATAGTATGTCTTTATTTCTTAACGTTATTTACCATTCATCGAATAGATACTGAAGGTAAACATTTTTAGTTAATAGCTACAAGGAAACTATTAACTAAAAAAATACATACGGTTAAATAAAATAATAATATGACGCCATTATTGTGAATTTCTTGTTTTTCGTTATTATAAGTCAATATTAGGAATAACAAACTAAATACAGGTTAACAACGTCTATGCCGAGTTTAATTTCAATACGATTCTGTTTCCTTATCGCACCTCTTATTTTGAGTGGTTGCTCGAGTATTATGACCCATGCGGGCCCATCAGAAGGTTATTACCCTGGTTCTAAAAATAGTATTAAAATGATAAAAGATGATGAAACTGGTTGGGTCGTTAAACCTTTACTTGCTATTGATTTACCTTTTTCTGTTGTTATGGATACTCTTTTAATTCCTTTAGATTACGCTAAATCGGGTAATGATGATAAAGCTGATTCACCCAAAAAACGTATAGAAGAACTTGAAAAGAAAGATAAAACGAAAAAGTAATTTAGGATCAATCAAACGTTTATAATTAAAATGTCATTGTGTACTAAATGTATTTATTAATACATTATTTTTAACCTAACTAAGATCTGGCAAATCATTTATGTAATATTACTTTAATTATTAATTTTTTATGACAATAGCCTTTCTTAACTTAAATATTCTATTTGTAAACATCGCCATACTCGACATGCGAATAATTAACAATTAAATGATTAGAATTTTAATTAGAGTGTAATAAAAATAATTACGAATAAAAAAGTTAATCCGAACTTTTTTATCCATAATTATAGAAACCTAATTATTTTATTTACCGCTTTAAACCCGTTTCTACTGTATAAATCTGCCTAAATCCATCAATATCACGCATGAATGCGATCAATTCATCATTAGGTGAAAATACAATGGCATCAGCAACAGGAGCAGGCTCAGTCCATTCTGTTAATTTTTGCATAACCCCAGTCACAACATGACAATACATAACGCTATTGTCACGAATAAAGCAGATATGCTCACCTTTACTATCCCAGTTAAAGGCAGACTGAAGCGGTGAAGAGCCATGCGTTATTTGCCTTTGCATTCCAGTTAGCGTATCAACTAACCATAACTGAGCGTTGCCGTCATCATCATTCATCAAACAAGCGATCGATTTACCATCTGGCGAAGTTCTAAGCCAATGTCGTGGTTGTTTTGCTAAACCAGGAAATTTTTTATCCTGTGTGTAAGTTAAACGCCTTTGCTGTATCCCCATTGGAGGAGAAGGCATGCTCGATTCTGTTCCTTGGATGGGAAATTCCCCTGCAATCATGTAATCCTCAAGCTGTGAAGGCAAATCAACAATGTAGATCTCAGGGATAATTTCTCCATTTGTAGAATGAGTATCGCCAATAAATACCAGTGCTCTTTCCTGCCACTCCCCACTCTGTTTTTGATAGCCTTTTTGACCTACCCAGCCCTCTTCGTATGCACGGCTAATTTCATCGCTGCAAGGTTTAGGCTGCGGTGTAGTCTGGGTCACAACACAACAAAAATAGTCGCCATTGTATTCTCGGTTATGTTTTTTGGGATTTACATTGACAGGCCCGATAGGTACAGCAATCGCAACATTCCGTTGGTCTAATTGCACATCTAATTCATGCATTACATGGTCGTTATATGTAAAACTCAGCCACTTTCCGTCTGGACTAAAAACATGAACATGAGTGCCCCCACGTAACGCCCCCACTAAATAAGGCGGAGTAATACACATAGCATCAATGGGGTGAACGACGTTTAATTGTTCGTCTTTAACATACACCCCTCTTCGGTGGTGAAAATCATATTGCCACTGATCATCTGGGTACTCAGGGCCATGTATAAACGCATATTGAATTGGCGGTTGAGGACTTACAGTTACCACCCCAACGTGAGCCCCATGACTTGCACGGTAAACCTCAACGACCTGTTGTGTTTTTACATGAATTTTTTCTATAGATAAACCTGTAAAAGAACTACCATTTGGCCTTATATCGTACGCTAGCCACTGGCTATCTGGTGTCCAGACATTAATGTTCGTTAGTTGATGGCTTCGCTCATCGTACGTTAAACGTGTTTCTTTATAGGGCAATTTATTATTCAATCTGTTATCCTTTGACATCATTTAATATCGCTATCGGATTACTTTAACTAATCTAGTTTAATCAACACTAGAAAATCTCAGTCGAGAAGTTTCACAAGTAATATTACCCTTTAGCAACAACCTTAGTCCTGAACAAAACTACCATGTTATTAAGTGTACTTTATATTATTGGTATCACCGCAGAAGCCATGACGGGTGCGCTTGCCGCTGGCAGGCGAAAAATGGATGTCTTTGGTGTCATCATTATTGCGTCTGCGACAGCGATTGGCGGTGGTTCCGTACGTGATATGTTACTTGGCCATTACCCCTTAGGCTGGGTGGAACACCCTGAGTATATCCTGACAGTTGCGGGCGCTGCTATTGTGACAATTTGGATAGCTCCGATGATGAAACATTTACGTCGATTGTTCCTCATATTAGATGCTATCGGGCTAATTGTGTTTTCTATACTTGGTGCCCAAATTGCCCTCGATATGCACTACAGCCCAATCATCGCTGCCATTGCAGCAGTAATTACTGGCGTTTTTGGCGGTGTGTTAAGAGACATGCTATGTAATACAATCCCTTTAGTTTTCCAAAAAGAGGTCTATGCTGGCGTCTCTTTCGCTGCCGCTTGGATCTATATTGGCCTATTACAAGCTCCTCTGCCTAAAGATATCGTGGTAATTATCACACTCGTTGTTGGTTTAAGCGCAAGGCTAATAGCCATTCGTTATCGTCTTGGTCTACCTATTTTCAATTACGAAAACCAAGATTAACCTAATTCAGCAACAGCTATTCAGCCATTAATAATTTACTATTGATGGCTGAATAGCTTTCATACCAGACAAAATACCTAAAATAGATTGGATTTCCGGTTCCGCCAACCAATTAGCCAATTTTTTCCTTTGTAATTCTGTCAAATTTATACTGTTAACCCATGAGGGGTCATACAGCATACCTATGTCAGTCACTTTTCCTACTTGTACCTTAGGCAGTGGAATTGCCAAACCTTTTAACCAAAACCAAATAGGTTGAGCCTTTGCCATTCTCAGTTGCTTTACTAACAGTTGGTGCTTTTTCCCCTTAGGTAAATCGTTTTGCCATTGCTCTGACAACCAAGTTGTTAGTTGAGTAAGGTTATTGTTCTCTACCCATTGGTGCCATGTGGCTTCATTTATCCCTCGAATACCGAGTTGTTTGCCTAACCATGTTAACCTCGCTACAAATTGCTGTGAGCAAGACTTCGTATAAGTCAGGCAGCTGAGCGCGTGAAACTGCTTTAAGCTTGATGTATCTGGATATTCACGTTTCTCTCGCCGCCAAACAATGTCTTCAATTTTTGGACTTCCGAGACCTGAAAGAGAGACAAGTATTTTATCTCCAACAAGTAAATTTCGCTTTTCCCATGATGATAGTGAGCCAGCATTTACCTTTGAAATAGTTTTCGAGTCAATATTGACGGGAGTGATTTCGGCAACGACACTGACTCTTCCTGTTCTGCCTATATTGAATTTGAATTTAGTTACCTCTGATAACACACTGCGCAATGGGTATTTCCATGCAATCGCCCAGCTATTTTGTTTTGATTGCCAAGCTGATGCCGCTGGTGCTGGAAAATTTTTAAGTACTATGCCATCGGTAGCAAACGGTAATTGACCTTGGTAATAGTATTCCCTTAATTCCTTAGCCTGGGTTTTATTTTCAATTTTATGGCTATATTGCTCAGCAAGCGGAAAACCTATCTCAGAAAGTAATGTTAATTGTGTTTTTGGATTAGCATCTCCCGCAGGCCACGCCCAGATAAAAACACCAATATTTTCTTCAGGGGCCGTTGGTGCACTTTTTCGCATTAACCACCCAGCAATCTTATTACGCGCATTTACTCCCCCCCTTTTAGCTTGAATGTGCCCATTCATACGCCAAAATAGTTCCCCTTGAAGCACTAACGTACCTGAATATTTGATTTGTTTGGGTATTGCAGGAATGAAATCTGCTTTTGCTCGCCACTCTATTCCTTCAACACTATTTCCTCGGCTGATCATGGAAACAAGCTTGCCATTCTTGTAAACCAGCGTTACCGCAACACCGTCAACTTTAGGTTGCAACCAAATATTTTTACGTGTTTCTATCCAACTATGAACTTCTAATTCATTAAGTTTCTTCAACCCTGTGTGAGGAATTGGATGCGTAGTTAGCTGTGATTTTTCAGGTAATAGCACTTCCGGCAATTCTTCGGGGAGTTGCTGGCATCGTTGCAAAAAACGCCATAAATTAAATAGCTGGTCATAAGCTTCATCACTAATCGAACTGCTACCCGCCAAACGGTAAGCTTGGTTCCACTGTTGTAATTGTTTCCCTAACCGGTAACTCTCCTGCCTAATTATTTTACTATTTTGTTCTTCACACTGTTCATTAATAGCGCTTTGCTGCGCGGCTTGGGCAATATTAGTACATACCATTACTCCCAAAATTAACCCGCTCAACCTATAAGCGAACGCTAACCAATAACCATACAAAATATGAATCATAACTATTCCTTGTTATTACTAATCCATTGTAATGCAATCTTTAAAGCATTTTCCTCATTCGCTAAGCATGAAACACCTTTTCTCTGCCTTCATCCCCAAAAGAAATTATTTGCAAAAAGCTTCGCAAAACGAATGTTGCTTTCATGAGTAATAAGTTAATTTCTCGAGCCCGTTCACAATTTAGTTATGAATCAAATTCATTTAATTAAAATTCATGATTTATTGATATCGCTGCATGTTGATGCAAGTACGTGTATACTATGTCGGGTTTATCACCATCTTTTATGTTTAATCCTCGACTATTCAAGAAATCATCATGATACAAGGCACGTTATATATTGTTTCTGCCCCTAGTGGTGCAGGGAAATCAAGTCTGATTCAGGCTTTATTAAAAACACAACCATTGTATGACACACAGGTTTCCGTTTCTCATACAACTCGAGCTGCACGTCCAGGAGAAACCCATGGCGAGCACTATTTCTTTGTATCTGAAACTGATTTTTTACAAATGGTCGACAAAGGCGAGTTCTTAGAACATGCCTGTGTTTTTGGGAATTATTATGGGACGTCCAAACCCATCATTGAAGATGTATTAAATAGTGGTGTAGATGTTTTTCTTGATATCGATTGGCAGGGAGCCCAGCAAATTAGGGATAAAATGCCTGAAGCACGCAGTATTTTTATTCTCCCACCATCAAAAGATGAACTTTATCGTAGGCTACGTGGACGTGGGCAAGACAGCGATGAAGTTATAGAAAAGCGTATGTCACAAGCAGTAGGTGAAATTGAACATTTCAACGAGTATGATTACCTTATTGTTAATGATGATTTCAATACCGCGCTAAGCGATTTACAATCTATTATCCGTACTGAGCGTTTAAAGTTAGCGCGTCAGATTCAGCGACATGATGCTTTAATCAGCAAATTACTAGCAGACTGAGAATAGTTTCAGTATCATATCAGGTCATTTTTTTATTTCTTTGGAGTAGCACACTTATGGCACGCGTAACTGTTCAAGACGCAGTAGAAAAAATTGGTAACCGTTTTGACCTCGTATTGGTTGCGGCACGTAGAGCTCGTCAGTTACAAACGGGTGGAAAAGACCCTTTAGTTCCTGAAGAAAATGATAAATATACTGTTATCGCATTGCGTGAAGTAGAAGAAGGTTTAATCAACGGTCACATTTTAGATGTGCGTGAGCGCCAAGAACAGCAAGAGCAAGATGCGGCTGAAATGCAAGCGGTTTCTGCAATCGCTGAAGGTCGTCGCTAATCACTAAGGTGGGTCTGCCTTGTATCTGTTTGAAAGCCTTAATTTAGTCATTCAAAAGTATCTTCCTAAAGAACAAATTGAATTACTAAGAAAAGCCTATGTTGTTGCACGGGATGCCCACGAAGGACAGACCCGTTCGAGTGGTGAGCCTTATATTACTCATCCAGTTGCTGTTGCTTGTATTCTTGCTGAAATGCGTTTGGACCATGAAACACTAATGGCAGCGCTACTTCATGATGTGATTGAAGATACTCCAGCGACATTTCAAGACATAGAAGAATTGTTTGGCACCACCGTCGCCGGTCTCGTTGAAGGTGTATCCAAACTAGACAAGCTCAATTTTCGCGACAAAAAAGAAGCTCAAGCAGAAAACTTCCGCAAAATGATCATGGCGATGGTAAAAGACATCCGTGTCATTTTGATAAAACTGGCAGACCGCACTCACAATATGCGCACGCTAGGGTCACTTAGGCCCGATAAGCGTCGGCGTATTGCACGTGAAACCCTTGAAATATATAGCCCGTTAGCCCACAGGCTAGGTATACACCACATCAAAACAGAGCTTGAAGAGCTTGGTTTTGAAGCGTTATATCCCAACCGTTATCGTGTTATTAAAGAAGTCGTCAAAGCGGCTCGCGGTAACCGAAAAGAGATGATCCAAAAAATTCTCTCGGAAATTGACGGTAGGCTTACCGAGGCGGGTGTTCCTTGTCGCGTCAGCGGCAGAGAAAAACATCTTTATTCCATTTATCGCAAAATGCACCAAAAAGAGCAACGTTTCCACTCCATCATGGATATCTATGCTTTTAGGGTAATTGTGAAAGATGTGGATACTTGCTACCGCGTTTTAGGCCAGATGCACAGTTTATACAAACCGCGTCCGGGGCGTATTAAAGACTATATTGCTATCCCTAAAGCCAACGGCTATCAATCGCTACATACCTCACTTATTGGGCCACATGGCGTTCCTGTAGAAGTGCAAATTCGCACAGAAGACATGGACCAAATGGCTGAAATGGGGGTTGCTGCACATTGGGCCTATAAAGAGCAAGGTGAACAAGGTACAACGGCACAGGTTAGAGCTCAACGTTGGATGCAAAGCCTACTTGAGTTACAACAAAGTGCAGGTAGCTCGTTTGAATTTATTGAAAGCGTTAAGTCGGATCTATTTCCAGATGAAATCTACGTTTTCACCCCAGAAGGCCGTATTGTTGAATTACCTACGGGTGCAACACCTGTTGATTTTGCATATGCGGTACACACAGATATTGGCCATGCTTGCGTGGGGGCTCGTGTTGACCGTCAGCCTTATCCACTTTCGCAATCCCTGACGAGTGGCCAAACTGTTGAAATTATTACTGCGCCAGGTGCTCGTCCAAATGCAGCATGGCTCAATTTTGTTGTCAGCTCGAAAGCGCGAGCCAAGATCCGCCAATTATTGAAAAACTTGAAACGCGAAGATTCTATTAACTTAGGTCGCCGTTTGCTCAACCATGCACTAGGGACAGGAAATAAACTCACTGATATCCCTCAAGCCAATATTGATGCAGAATTAGCACGCATGAAGCTGCACTCTATAGACGACTTGCTTGCTGAAATTGGGTTGGGTAACGCAATGAGTGTGGTTGTCGCACGAAACCTACAAAACAATCCACAAAATGCACCTGAAGAACAAGTGTTAGTTGAAAGCCGAAATAAACTGTCTATCAAAGGTGCAGATGGCGTTTTAATCACCTTTGCAAAATGTTGTCGCCCTATTCCCGGTGACCCAATTGTTGCACATATTAGTCCTGGAAAAGGTCTGGTTATCCACCATGAATCCTGCCGAAATATCCGTGGTTATCAAAAAGAACCCGATAAATTTATGGCGGTTGAATGGGACAATGACACCGACACCGACTTTATCGCTGAAATTAAAGTGGATATGATTAACCATCAAGGCGCTTTAGCGAATTTAACCGCTGCTATTAATGACGCTAACTCAAGTATTCAAAGTATGAATACAGAAGAAAAAGATGGCCGTGTATATTGTGCCTTTATTCGCCTTACAACTAAAAACCGTGTTCAATTGGCAAATGTGATGCGGAAAATCCGTATTATGCCTGACGTTCTACGTGTTAGCCGAAACCGTAATTAACGACCATATTTAATTAATCACTATGAATGAACGCCGCTACCGCCGCATTTGCCAAATGATGGCGATGCGGCAGCCTGACCTAACTCTCTGCCTCGAAAAAATTCATAAACCGCACAATGTTTCTGCCATTGTACGCAGTGCGGATGCCGTAGGGATCCACCAAATTCATGCTATTTGGCCTGACCAACAAGTCAAACTGTCCGTATCTTCTGCAGCGGGGAGTAATAGCTGGGTTAAAATTATTTCACATGCATCGACCAAAGAAGCAATTTCCCAAATAAAATCACAAAACATGCAGGTTTTGGCAACTAACTTGTCAGAACATGCCGTTGATTTTCGTGAAATTGATTATACTTTGCCAACTTGTATTATGATGGGGCAAGAGAAAACAGGGATTTCACAACAAGCCCTCGCACTGGCTGATAAGCACATTATTATTCCAATGGCTGGTATGGTGCAATCTTTGAACGTTTCCGTCGCTTCTGCACTAATTTTATATGAAGCCCAAAGGCAGCGGCAACAAGCGGGGATGTACGATCGTGAACACTGCTTACTTTCACCAGATGAACAACAAGCTTGGTTATTCGAAGGTGGTTACCCTGTACTCGCTGAAGTTGCTAAACGTAAGGGGCTTCCTCGCCCATTTATCAATAGCCAAGGGCAAATTGAAGCTGATGACTCGTGGTGGGCACAAATGCAATTAACCGAAAAAATGAAAAGACGGCAGTTGGGTTAAATAGAAGGAAATAACATGAATAATGGGCTACTTGATACCATTTCACTGACCTCATTGCATGGTGTTGGTGCAAGTCAGTCAGAAAAAATGCGTAAAATCGGTTTGAACACCGTTCAAGACCTTCTTCTTCATTTCCCTTTACGCTATGAAGACCATACTCGTTTATATCAAATAAAAGATCTCCTTCCCGGCACGACAGCAACAATCACAGGCGAAGTCCTGCAAACTAAAGTCGTCTTCGGCCGAAAAAGAATGATGACCTGCTTAATTTCCGATGGAACAGGCAACCTCACCTTACGTTTTTTCAATTTTTCAGCGGCAATGAAAAATAATTTAGCGGAAGGAAGACAGGTTACCGCCTATGGGGAAGTTCGCAGAGGAAATACAGGGCCGGAAATCATTCACCCTGAATATAAAGTATCTAAAGAAACCAGCAATATCAGCTTGCAAGAGAATTTAACACCAGTATACCCAACCACTGAAGGTGTTCGCCAAGCGACTTTACGCAAAGTCATGGAGCAAGCACTCGGGTTACTTGATAGCGGGGAAATAAAAGAATTACTTCCTGAAGAACTTAGCCGTGGAATGATAAGTTTGCCAGATGCCATTCGCTTATTACACAACCCACCACCGAATGTAGCACTGAGCGAGCTAGAAAAAGGCCATCATCCCGCACAAAAGCGGCTAGTCCTCGAAGAATTACTCGCTCACCATCTAAGCATGTTAGCTATCCGCGCAGGTAATGAACGCCTATATGCCCAGCCGTTAGTCGCAAGTGGTCAATTAAAATCTCAGTTACTTGCACAATTACCATTTTCACCAACAAACGCACAAAACCGTGTTGTTAGCGAAGTTGAAGCAGACCTCGCTAAAAACGCCCCTATGATGCGTTTGATTCAAGGGGATGTCGGGTCAGGGAAAACTCTCGTTGCAGCCTTAGCGGCCGTTTGTGCCATCGAGAATGGCAAACAAGTGGCACTGATGGCTCCCACTGAAATTCTTGCAGAGCAACATGCCAATACTTTCAAACAGTGGTTAGAACCTTTAGGCGTCAAAGTAGGTTGGCTCGCGGGTAAACAAAAGGGTAAGGCACGTCAGGCTCAGCAAGATGCCATCGCAAGTGGAGAAGTCGCGATGGTTGTTGGAACACACGCTATTTTCCAAGAGCAAGTGAGCTTTAAAGCACTAGGGCTTGTTATCATTGATGAACAACATCGCTTTGGCGTTCATCAGCGGCTCGCTCTGCGTGAAAAAGGTGAGCAGCAAGGTTACCACCCTCATCAATTAATCATGACCGCTACGCCAATCCCACGGACGCTGGCGATGACAGCGTATGCAGACTTAGATACCTCTGTCATCGATGAACTACCTCCAGGACGAACACCCGTCACCACTGTCGCCATACCGGACACTCGCCGTAACGATATTATTGAACGCGTTCGCCAAGCCTGTATTGAAGAAGGCCGCCAAGCCTATTGGGTCTGTACACTCATTGAAGACTCTGAATTATTAGAAGCGCAAGCGGCTCAAGTGACCAGCGAAGAGCTTGCACTGGCACTACCTGAATTAAAAGTAGGCTTAGTCCATGGCCGAATGAAACCTGCTGAAAAACAAAGCATTATGGCGGCTTTCAAACGAAATGAAATTCAACTGCTTGTTGCTACAACGGTCATTGAAGTCGGTGTGGATGTGCCTAATGCAAGTTTAATGATTATTGATAACCCTGAGCGCCTTGGTCTAGCTCAGTTGCACCAACTAAGAGGGCGAGTCGGCCGCGGGGCTATCGCATCTCACTGTGTATTATTGTACAAGACACCGTTAACCCATACCGCTAAACAAAGACTACAAGTATTACGGGATAGTAATGATGGCTTCGTTATCGCACAAAAAGATCTCGAAATTCGCGGGCCAGGGGAATTATTAGGCACTAGACAAACAGGAAATGCAGAATTTAAAGTCGCAGACTTGTTGCGTGACCAATATATGTTGCCAGAAGTGCAACGCCTTGCTCGCCATATTCAACAAAATTACCCTGAAAATGCACAACAACTTATTGAGCGTTGGTTACCTGAGCGAGAGCAGTACAGCCACGCTTAAGTCTTATATCTTCTTTTTATTCGTTCCCTAAAATGAAAATTGCCGTGAATATTTTCACGGCAATACCTGCTTTACTTGATTTATTATTAAATGAAGGTTAACCAGCAATCGTTGGGAATAATGGCAGCATTAGATACAGTTTAATAACTATCGCATTAACAATATCAATGAAGAATGCCCCAACCATTGGTACAACCAAGAATGCTAAGTGAGATGGACCTAATCTATCCGTAACAGCTTGCATATTCGCAATAGCTGTTGGTGTCGCACCAAGACCGAACCCACAGTGACCTGCAGCTAAGATTGCAGCGTCATAGTTTTTGCCCATCACGCGGAAAGTCACAAAAATAGCATATCCTGCCATCACACAAGCCTGTACAGCAAGAATGATAATCATTGGGATTGCAAGTGATGCTAATTCCCACAGTTTCAAGCTCATGAGTGCCATTGCTAAGAATAATGAGAGGCTCACGTTACCCATGACAGAAACAGCGCGGTCGAATACTCGGTAAAAACCAAGCAGTGATAAGCTGTTACTTAAAATTACACCAACAAAAAGTACGCAGACAAACTTAGGCAATGCGAAAGGAGTATCGGCTAATTGGCCTGCAATAAAACTTCCCACCAATAGACAAATAGCGATCAGTGCAATAGTTTCAATTAAAACCATTGAAGTGATCATGCGTCCAGATTGTGGTTTCTCAAATGCTGTTGGAACGTCTTTATCATCTTCAGCCGTTCCTGGCGTTGGAATATTACGCGTTAGAAAACGTGCAACAGGTCCACCGATTAAACCACCAAGAACAAGTCCAAATGTAGCACAAGCCATTGCAACTTCTGTTGCACTTTGGAAACCATAGTTTTCAGTGAAAATTTTCCCCCATGCCGCGCCAGTTCCATGACCACCAGATAAGGTAATTGAACCAGCTAATAGCCCCATGAGAGGGTCTAATCCCAATAATTCAGCAAGAGCAATCCCTACTGTATTTTGGACAAGCAATAAACCAACAACCACAAAAATGAAGATAAACAATGCTTTACCGCCTGCCTTCAAACTAGCAAGGTTGGCATTAAGACCAATTGTGGCAAAGAATGCCAGCATCATAGGTTCTTGCAGTGATAAGTCAAAAGAAAGGCTCCAGTCAAATAATTGTTTAAGCAATAAAAGACTAAAAGCAACTAACAACCCACCTGCAACAGGTTCAGGGATTGTATATTTTTCAAGGAAAGGGACTGATTTGACCAGTTTACGCCCAAGCAATAGTACTAAAGTAGCAGCTACCAGTGTACCGTAGACATCGAGATGATACATTCACGTACCTCGTCTGTTGTTAAAATT
This sequence comes from Providencia sp. PROV201, assembly GCF_028479545.1. Classification (NCBI taxonomy): domain Bacteria; kingdom Pseudomonadati; phylum Pseudomonadota; class Gammaproteobacteria; order Enterobacterales; family Morganellaceae; genus Providencia; species Providencia sp. PROV201. The sequence continues at coordinate 140,573 of NZ_JAMPNW010000006.1, read as the reverse complement.
ATCAAAAACTAGTAAGACGTTAATTTCTTCCTTAAAACGCCAAAAGCAGGTTATAGGATTAGAAAAAAAAACTGTTATAAATACAAGTTAAAAGATATAAAAATGTGACAGCCTTATTTAACATTGATCAATGTTTTTTACGCGCAAACGATTGCTTTTTAATTTCGACACATTACAATGCGTTTTTTGTTGGCGAGAAATGAAGGCAATGAATACTGCGACGTCTGAAAAACAAACTACTGAAGCGACCATACAAACGCAAAGCGAACTCATCTATAAATTAGAAGACCGCCCACCGCTGCCGCAAGCCTTGTTTGCCGCTGGGCAACATCTTCTGGCGATGTTTGTTGCGGTGATTACCCCTGCGATGCTGATTTGCCAGGCATTAGGACTACCAGCTCACGACACCCAGCGCATCATTAGTATGTCTTTATTTGCCTCCGGTATTGCTTCTTTAATTCAAATTCGTGCGTGGGGCCCTATTGGGTCAGGCTTGCTTTCGATTCAAGGAACCAGTTTTAACTTTGTTGCACCTTTAATCATGGGTGGTGTTGCACTTAAGCAAGGTGGCGCTGATATTCCGTCGATGATGGCAGCCTTATTCGGCACATTGCTAGTTGCGGCACTCACCGAAGTGATTCTTTCTCGATTCTTACATCTAGCCCGTCGAGTCATTACACCACTAGTTTCAGGTGTTGTTGTCATGATTATCGGCCTATCCTTGATTCAAGTCGGGTTAACATCCATTGGCGGTGGCTATGGTGCAATTAGTGACAACACTTTTGGTTCCCCTGATTATTTGATTTTAGCTGGGGTTGTTTTAGCGGTTATTATTTTACTTAATCGGCAGAAAAACCCTTACTTACGTGTCGCATCTTTAGTCATTGCTATGGCTGTTGGCTATATTGCTGCTTGGTGGATGGACATGTTGCCAAATGCGCAACCAATGGAAGCCAACCAGCCAATTATTACTGTCCCTGAGCCTTTCTATTATGGCTTATCCTTCGATTGGAACCTGTTGATACCATTAATTCTCATTTTTATGGTGACTTCCTTAGAAACGATAGGTGATATTACCGCCACTTCTGATGTATCTGAGCAACCTGTTCGTGGCCCTTTATACATGAAACGTATAAAAGGTGGCGTACTTGCTAATGGGTTGAACTCAATGGTTTCTGCGGTATTTAATACTTTCCCTAACTCTTGCTTTGGGCAAAACAACGGTGTTATCCAATTAACAGGGGTGGCAAGTCGCTATGTCGGCTACATTGTCGCTTTAATGTTAGTGTTATTAGGGTTGTTCCCTGCGGTTGCAGGCTTTGTGCAACAAATTCCAGAGCCCGTATTAGGCGGAGCAACAATTGTAATGTTTGGTACCATTGCCGCTTCAGGTGTGCGCATTGTATCTCGTGAACCACTCAATCGCCGCGCCATCATGATTATTGCGCTTTCCCTCGCAGTGGGTATGGGCGTTTCACAGCAACCCTTGATTTTGCAATTCGCCCCTGATTGGCTAAAAACCTTGTTTTCTTCCGGTATTGCTGCAGGTGGTTTAACTGCAATTGTTCTGAATTTAGTCTTCCCTCTCGAAAAATAACCTTCATTCTAGCCGCCAGTGTTGAACACTCTGGCGGTTTTTCTGTATGCTATCCTTAAATTGTCGCTATATTAGGCAGTCTCTTCCTGCGTCTATTCGTCAACAAACCAAAGGAGCAGTAAACTGTGAAATGGTTAATCAAATTTACTACCTATGCACTTTTGTTACTGCTGCTATTGTTTATTTTTACTTATATCGGGCTGCAAACCCGTTGGGGTGCATCCTACTCCAGTCAATTTTTAAGTAAATTCACCAATTACGATATTGATGTAGGAATTATGGGGCATGAATTTTCTAACCCCGGTGAATTCATCTTCCAAGATGTCAAATTAGCTGCTAAAAACAGTGATCTATCTTTAGACTCACGGCAAGTCGTGCTTGATGTTAACTGGCAAAATATATTTAGCGGCACCGCTATCAAACGTTTGGTTATCACTCAAGGAACATTATCTACAACAGTCACACCCGATACGATACTGCTACCTATTTCCGCTAATATTTTGCAATTTGAAAATAGCCAAATCACGCTTAAAAAAGGTGATGATACCGTGCAAGTCACAGGCTTCACGGGGGGAATTACCCCTTGGAAACCCACCGAGAACACGCCTTTTGGTTACGGTGATTTTCGATTTACCTCTAACCAATTAAAATTCAATGACCTTTCATTCAAGAATGTTGCCATTACGGGTAAATTACAGCAGCAAGGAACAGAAATAAGCCAAGCAAGTGCCTACTTAAATAACGGCTATATTGCGGGTGCTGGAAAGGTACTTGACGATGGCTCTATCATGGTTGACTCCCTCACCATGAATAAAGTCGGCTGGGAAAATAAAGTTGATTTCGATTCACTATTTGATGCAATAGCGAGTGAAAAATCATTGCAGGTCAAAAAGGTAGAACTAACCAATGTTGATATTCAAGGTAAAGATTGGGCACTTTCTGGCCTGAGCACCGAAATTGACCAACTCAGCTTCACGAGAGGGAGCTGGACGAGTTCCGAAAGCAACATTAGCTTTAATGTTGACCAATTTGTCGTGAAAGACCAGCAACTGAGTACCTTAATTGGTGACCTGAAAATTAACGGTGACAACCTGAGTATCAACAAGTTATCGGGTTACTATAATAAAGGCGTCTTTAACCTCAGTGGGTCTTGGCAGCGCAATGATCGAGTACTGACTATCGACGAAGGCAAACTAGCGGGTATCTTATACACACTGCCTGAAACTTGGCTATCATTCTTTGCAGAGCCTACACCAGCTTGGTTATCCGGTTTAAGTATCAAAAAATTCACCCTTTCCCAATCACTTTTGATGAATATCCAACCGCAGTTTCCTTTCGAACTGACCGCGCTCAGTGGCAATATTGAAAATATCGATTTGATTAAACAAAAGCAGTGGGGAATTTGGAGCGGTAAAGCGACATTCACTGCAGATAGCGGCACAATCAACCAAGTTCTAGTACGCCGCCCGTTTATTGAAGTGCGTCAAAGTGGTAAATCTTCAGCTGCAGCGAGCTTAACAGTCAGTACCGATAAAGGCATCAGTAAGATTGGCCTGCTGGTAAAACAAGAACCGAAAAAAGTCCCCTTCTTACTGAGAGCATCGGGTTCGAATATTGATCTCGTTGATTTAAACCAATGGGGTTGGGCAGGCTTTCCAGCTCAAGTCATCGGTGATTTTGATGCGACATTACAAGGGGATTTACTCGCCCCATCTGTGGCAAAAAGTCTGAATGGGGAATTGATGGCAGTCCCATTGCAAGGCAAACGCCTATTCCGTACCGTTGTAAACGGGGTTGTCACCTCATCGGTGGAGTCCGATGCTGACTTACAACCAATTGAGCCTTCGTTAGTAGAACCGCTTCCCGCACTTAGTAATCAATAAAAACCAGCGTTCAATAAAAGCTAACAATCAATAAAAACACAAAAGGCAGGTCAATCAAACCTGCCTTTCTTTTTAATATTCAATGGATAATTAATATTCAATGGATAACTTTATTTTTTTGCTTCTACTGGTAACACCATATAGACACCACTGAATACTGCGCCCACTTTGCCATCAGGGTTACTAACCTCGACTTTCAGCTTTACTCGCGCCTTGCTACCTCGCGCTAAACGGTCAAGGTCACCGCTCATATTTGCTAAGTCCGCTGTCGCTGTCGGCCTACCGCTTACAGGCTTACCATAACGAATACTGGCATCGACCAACACAATATCACCACCAAGCTGGTGTTCTTGCATTAACAGCCAAATCAGCCCCCATCCTGTCAAGGTAGCTAATGAAAATTGGCTTCCTGCAAATATTGTTTCATGAGGGTTTTGGTTGCCCGCTTCCGGCATGGTGGTAATAAAACGAGTCCCCGTGTATTGGTCGACTCGGACCCCCATTTTCTCACTCAATGGAATGTACTTATACCAGGCTTGCTGTAGCTCACCACACCAATCTGGACGATGTAATATTTGGTCTAGCGTCTCTATGGGTTTAATCATCAAATAGTGGCGTACTGGCGTTTTTAACTGCCCAGCAACTTGGCCACGGTTCTCAAAACCCATTTTGTCGAAAAATGGTACGGCTTCTTCACGAACGCTCGACACAATGCGTTTTACGCCTTCTTGCCGCGCAACAGACTCCAAGGCCATGATAATTAATTTGCCAAGTCCTTTACCTTGCATGACAGGGTTAACGGCTAAAAAACGGATAGCCCCTTCGTTATCGGCATTGATATATAAGCGGCCAATAGCAAGAATACGGTTTTTATCATCCACGACCATTTGATGGTGTGCGGTTAAATCATAACCATCTTTTTCTGAACCAAGGGGCTGATTAAACGGTTTTCGTAACATTTCCCAGCGAAAATGGTAATAAGTTGCGAATTCAATATCATCTTTCGGTGTACGTAAATGGTACATCGCTTCCCCCTTTAAAAATGGACTCACACTTGTAGCCAGAAAGTAACAGGGCCATCATTGGTTAGATTCACTTGCATATCAGCAGCAAATTCACCAGTTTGTGTTTCAATCCCTTTTAGCCGGCTTTGTTCAACGAAGTATTGATACAAGGTATCTGCTTTCTCAGGTTCTGCTCCCCCTGAAAAACTCGGCCGCATACCTTTTTTGGTGTCAGCCGCTAAAGTAAATTGAGAAACCACCAATAGGCTGCCTCCCGCTTGTTGAACATTGAGATTCATTTTCCCTTGTTCATCGCTAAAAATACGGTAGCCTAATACTTTTTCACACAAACGCTTGGCTTTCTGCTCATCATCATCTTTTTCAACGCCAAGCAAAACCAACAACCCGGTATTTATTTGCCCTACTATTTTCTGATCAACAACCACACTCGCTTGAGTGACTCTCTGGATTAATGCAATCATGATGGCTCTTTACAAAACGATAGAGCAACGTTAAACGTTGCTCCACGATAAAATCAGGATGTTATTCAACTTCAGCACTGAAATCGTAAGTGCGGAAATATTCAGGAATGGTGTCTTTATTCACGACATGAATACTGCGAATACCAAGAGCTTCTGCGGCTTTTATATTTTCTTCGACGTCATCAAAGAAAATAGCATCCGCAGCATCAAACTCTTCTGATTGCAGCACATATTTGTAAATTTCTGGATCAGGCTTACGCATGCCTAAATCCTGGGAGAGATATAGGAAATCAGAGGAAGCTGCAATTTCTGGGTAGTGTGCTGGCCAGTAGTCTAGATGTAGACGGTTGGTATTCGATAAAACGACCACTCGGTGCCCTTGTTCACGAAGGCGCTCCATAATATCAATGACTTCAGGTCGTAACGAAATAAAAATAGCGTGCCAGCCTTCAGCAAAGTCTTCAAAGCTTAGTGTAATGTCCATTTCTTCACAAAGCAGCTCAGCAAACTCGATGTCTGAAATTTTTCCACACTCATGTAATTGAAAGATATTACCAAAAGTAAAACGTGATTTGATTTCTTCACTTGGTGTACCACTCAGTTCAGACCATTTATCAAATACACGATTAAAGTCGATATCAATAATCACATTACCCATATCGAAGATATACAGCATAAATTTTCCTCATTGTTATTCACTAAATTTACTTTAATCATTATTCGGGCAACTGAACAGCCCTAATTAGTGATAATTCACGTTATTTTGTCAATTTATCGATTAAGCAATCCACACTTAGCGCAATTAATGAGCAACAAACTGAACGATTTGCTCCGTTAATGAGAAAACGCTTTTTATCCCAAAGGTGCTATTTCACTTAGCACTATCGGTTTTTGATACTAAATGTTAAGTCCCTCCACAAGCTTTTTGCATAATAGTTTTTACGTAGCAAGTCATACCACAAGCAATGTGAGCTGATATCTATGCGATATCAGTAATAAATAAATCTTAAAATATAAAAGTCATACTATGAAAATAGATAAAACAATCTCTTGGCCGATTGTTATTCTCTGGGGAAGCTTATTTTTAATTCCATTATTTAACAATCTCCCCCTGAATTTCAATATCGACCTCACAACAAAAATTATTGAACATTTTCAATCAATTACTCTAATTTTCTGTGCCTTTTTTACTTGGTTTTATATGAAACCATTACAACAAAAAAACCAAGGAATGAAACTATTTTGGTTATGGGCAACTATCTGGTGGGTAACATTATTTGGCAGAGGAACAAATTGGGGGCGCGAATTTTTTCCTAATCTGGATCACACCTATTTTAGGATAATTTCTATCGTCTTGATTGGCGGCTTAGTTTTGATGCTATGTGCTTCTTCATTAAGAAAAAGTATTGTTTTTCACCTAAAAAATACAGCGATTCCAATTTGGAGCTTACTACTGACTCTTTGTGCTTTCTTGATTTCAGATAGTGTTGAACACCATCGATTTCTGAGTTCCATTTTTCTACATCATTCTGAGCTACAAAGCCTTATTGAAGAATTGTACGAAATCCCTTTAATTATCGGACTGTTTATTTCATCACTGTATTTTATGAAGAAAGACAAGTCATTATAAATCTCATAAATAAGTAAGGCGCCTTTCGGCGCCTTACTACACACATCACTACAATAACGTAATAAACAACATCACGTAATGGTAATTAGTCTTCTTTAGAACGGCTTGCACGACGGCGGTCGTTCTCAGTCAAGTGACGTTTACGCAGACGAATAGACTGCGGAGTCACTTCAACTAACTCGTCATCATCAATGAACTCAAGAGCTTGTTCCAGAGTCATTTTGATTGGTGGTGACAGCGTTGTTGCTTCGTCAGTACCTGATGCACGCATGTTAGTCAGTTTTTTACCGGTTAAGCAGTTAACGGTTAAGTCGTTAGAACGTGAGTGAATACCAATGATTTGGCCTTCATACACTTCAGCACCGTGACCTAAGAACAATTTACCGCGATCTTGCAGGCTGTACAGAGCATAAGCAACCGCTTTACCTTGACCGTTGGAGATCAGAACACCGTTTTGGCGGCCACCGATTTCACCTGGGCGAACATCATCGTAATGGCTGAATGTTGAGTACAGTAAACCCGTACCTGATGTCATTGTCATGAATTCAGTACGGAAGCCAATCAAGCCACGGCTTGGGATAATGTAGTCAAGACGCACACGGCCTTTACCGTCTGGCATCATGTCACGCAGGTCACCTTTACGCTCACCTAAAGCTTTCATGATGTCGCCTTGGTGCTGTTCTTCAACGTCTAAAGTCACTTGTTCGAACGGCTCTTGTTTACGACCATCGATTTCACGAATGATAACTTTTGGACGAGATACGGCTAATTCGAAGCCTTCACGACGCATGTTTTCGATAAGAACAGATAAGTGCAGCTCACCACGACCAGATACACGGAATGCGTCTGGGTCTTGAGTTTCTTCAACACGCAGTGCAACGTTGTGAACCAGTTCTTTATTCAGGCGGTCAAGGATCTGACGTGAAGTCACGAATTTACCTTCTTTACCGCAGAATGGTGAGGTGTTAACACAGTAGAACATGCTAACTGTTGGCTCATCAACCGCTAACGCAGGCAGTGCTTCAACGCTACCCACTTGGCAAATAGTGTCAGAAATGTTTAGTTCGCCTAAACCAGTCAGCGCAACGATATCACCCGCTTCCGCTTGCTGTGAATCGATACGCTCTAAACCTAAGTGAGTTAACACTTTACCGATTTTACCGTTGCGAGTTTTACCTTCGCTATCGATAACAGTTATTTGTTGGTTAGGCTTAACAACGCCGCGCTTAATACGACCGATACCGATAACACCTAAATAGCTGTTGTAATCCAATTGCGAAACTTGCATTTGGAATGGACCGTCAACGTCAACTGCTGGAGGTGCAACGTGTTCCACGATAGCTTCGTACAGTGGGGTCATGTCTTCAGCCATGTTTTCGTGCTCAAGACCTGCGATACCGTTTAATGCAGAGGCATAAACGATAGGGAAATCGAGTTGCTCATCCGTTGCACCTAAGTTCACGAATAAGTCGAATACTTGGTCAACGACCCAATCAGGACGTGCGCCAGGGCGGTCAACTTTATTGATAACAACAATTGGACGTAAGCCGTGATCGAACGCTTTTTGCGTTACGAAACGAGTTTGTGGCATTGGGCCGTCCATCGCATCAACAACCAGCAGAACGCAGTCAACCATAGACATTACGCGCTCAACCTCACCACCGAAATCGGCGTGGCCTGGGGTGTCTACGATATTGATGTGATAACCATTCCATTGGATTGCAGTATTTTTAGCAAGAATGGTAATACCACGCTCTTTCTCCAAGTCGTTGGAGTCCATAACACGCTCATCGACAGTTTCACGTTCGCCGAACGTACCTGACTGTTGCAATAATTTACCAACCAGTGTGGTCTTGCCATGGTCAACGTGAGCGATGATGGCGATGTTTCTTAAGTTTTGAATTGACAAGGATTTTTACCGTTTAATTGACAGGAAAGGAATATGTTTTTTGCGGCATTCTAATTACCCAAACATACTTTCTACGTTAATTTGCTGTTATTTTACACGTTTTTCCGCACAAGTGGAATAAATGTGAAACCCATCACTGTATAAAAAGTTTTTAACGAAAAAACATTCAGTTGCGAGACTGAGCCAAAATACCTAATAAAAATAGGCCTATCAGCACTGTGAAATCACAAAGTGACAGAATAATACGCTAAAAACTTAATATTAGCAGCCCAAAAAAAGAACAAAAAATAGACTTTCTTTCTTAACTGCCAGTTTAAATATCTTTTTGTGTTATTTAGATATATCTAAATTGACTAATTAGATATATCTAAATATAGTAAACCCATAAAATAAATTCGATATATCTAAAGTTACAAGCTAAGGAGTAACTATATGCTAATTAAATCTTGTCGTCATGTATATTATGCACACCACGATGAAAATCAACGTGGCCACCACGGTGGATGTTGCCACAATGATGACCGTCATGGTCATGGACACAGTGAGCGCTGCCACGGTGAAGGCCGTCATGGCCACGGGCACGGTGAGCGCTGCCACGGTGAAGGCCGTCATGGCCACGGACATGGTGAACGCTGCCACGGCGAAGGCCGTCATGGCCACGGGCACGGTGAGCGCTGCCACGGTGAAGGCCGTCATGGCCACGGGCACGGTGAGCGCTGCCACGGCGATGACCGCCAAAGAGGCCGTGGAAGAGGCAAAGGGCTGCGTCGTTTATTCGACCATGGTGATCTTCATATTATGGTACTTTCGTTAGTCGCTAAAAAACCAAGCTATGGCTACGAAATTATCAAAGATATTCAAGAAGCCTCAAATGGCTTATATGTGCCTAGTCCCGGTGTTATTTATCCAACTCTAACACTGTTAGAAGAACAAGGCTTCCTAGAGTCTCAGATTGTTGAGCGTAATCGCAAAAGTTTTACCATTACTCCTGAGGGAGCAGCCCATCTAGCTCAAAATAAAGAAATTGAAGCTGTTATTGCTCGCAAACTAGCAAAAGCGCGTGATATGCAACAAGGCAGTAATTTGGCGGAAGACATTGAAATGGCTGTTAGTCGCTTTAAAGCATTATTACGTCACAAAATGGTTTTAAAACAGCTAAATGAAGAACAAACTCGCCAAATTGCCTCAATTATCAATGATGCAGTAAAACAAATTGAAGAAGTGAATACGTTATTAACAAATAGCGATGAAGATTAATGTTGCTGTTTCACCTTGAGCAACCTTATTTCTTTTTTATCTCGTCAGCATTGTGCTCTAGCAGAGCACAATGCTAATTTTTTATTTGAATTCTCATCTATAAACGCCATTCGCACCAATTTGGTGCAAAAACAGAACCATTAGCACCAAACTAGTGCATTACATATAAAGAAAGCTAGATGGCTCCCTTCGTCCACACGTAACAATCAGTATTTACTATAATTAAAAAGTTGGCACGCTTTTCGCTTATCTATTTATAGAGCGCGTGCTAACTATTTTTATATAACTCATTTTATATAACTAACACGCCAGACAAACAACAGACATACTGTCAAATGATAGCTTGTGATTTGTTGATTAGACCCGACCAGGAGAGCCGAGATGTCCGCTGAACATGTTTTATCGTTAATTAAAGAGCACAATGTTAGATTTATTGATCTGCGTTTTACCGACACTAAAGGTAAAGAGCAACACATCACTATCCCTGCTCATCAAGTTGACGAAGACTTCTTTGAAGAAGGCCAGATGTTTGATGGTTCATCTATTGGTGGCTGGAAAGGCATCAATGAGTCAGACATGGTATTAATGCCAGACCCATCAACTGCAATGTTAGACCCGTTCTTTGCAGATATTACGTTAATTATACGCTGTGATATTTTAGAACCGGGCACTATGCAAGGTTATGACAGAGACCCACGTTCAATTTCAAAACGTGCAGAAGATTTCCTGCGCTCAAGTGGGATCGCCGATATCGTTCTCTTTGGGCCAGAACCTGAATTTTTCGTTTTTGATGACATTCGTTTTGGCAACAACATGCACGGTAGTTACTACCATATCGATGATATCGAAGCGGCATGGAATACGGGAACCAAATACGAAGGTGGTAATAAAGGCCATCGCCCTGCAGTAAAAGGCGGTTATTTCCCAGTTCCACCAGTTGATTCATCACAAGACTTGCGTTCAGCTATGTGTACCACTATGGAAGAGATGGGCTTGGTTGTTGAAGCTCACCACCATGAAGTGGCAACCGCTGGGCAAAACGAAGTCGCAACCCGCTTTAATACCATGACTAAAAAAGCGGATGAAACCCAGATTTATAAATATGTTGTTCACAATGTTGCCCATGCCTACGGCAAAACAGCGACCTTTATGCCAAAACCTTTAGTGGGTGATAACGGCTCTGGTATGCACTGCCATATGTCTTTATCTAAAGGCGGTGTTAACCTGTTCGCAGGTGACAAATACGGTGGTTTATCCGAAATGGCGCTGTATTACATTGGCGGTATTATTAAGCATGCACGTGCGCTGAACGCATTTACAAACCCAACAACTAACTCATACAAACGCTTAGTTCCGGGCTTTGAAGCACCTGTAATGTTGGCATATTCTGCACGTAACCGCTCTGCTTCGATTCGTATTCCAGTCGTTGCGAGCACGAAAGCACGTCGTATTGAAGTTCGCTTCCCAGACCCAGCTGCTAACCCATATTTAGCGTTTGCTGCTCAGTTAATGGCAGGCCTTGATGGCATCATTAACAAGATCCACCCTGGTGATGCGATGGACAAAAATTTATATGACTTACCACCAGAAGAAGCCAAAGAAATTCCAACTGTTTCAGGCTCTTTAGACGAAGCGTTAGCGGAATTAGATAAAGACCGTGAATTCTTAACCCGTGGTGGTGTATTCACTAATGACGCTATCGATGCGTATATTGAATTAACCCGTGCCGACATCCAGCGTGTTCGTATGGCACCACACCCTCTCGAATTTGAAATGTACTACAGTGTGTAACACGCCGTTCCACTGTTAGTCTTTGTTGCCGTGAAGCACTTGCCCCATCTTTTGATGGGGCCTTTTATCTCTAACGTATTTACGCAACAAAAATCAAATATCGGTTGTTTGGTCTATCAGGTATAATGCACCAAAATAGTGCAGGAGCAACATTACATGAAAACCGAACATTTGCCAGCACCGGAACACATTCTCGACTCCCTCATTAATAGCGTGCTAATTTTGGATTACGATTTGGTTATCCATTACGCCAACCATGCTGCACTCCAGATCTTAACCCAAAGCCAGCGCAAGCTATACGGTACGCCTCTACCACTGTTATTCAGTTATTGTTCACTCAATGATGAACTCATGCTCAATAGCTTAAAAGAAGGCCATAGTTTTACCGAAAATGAAGTCACCTTAGTGTTTAACAACCATTCCCATGTGATGTCATTCAGCGCACAGCCTTTTTCAGAGCAATTTATTTTAGTTGAGCTTTCGCAATTAGATAGCCAACGGCGCTTGAGCCAAGAACTCGCACAGAATGCCCAGCAATTGGCCGCCCGCGAACTGATCCGTGGGCTTGCTCACGAAATCAAAAACCCTCTCGGAGGTTTGCGAGGCGCTGCGCAATTGCTATCTAAAGCGCTGCCTGACCCACAATTAAATGAATATACTCAAGTGATTATCGAACAGGCTGACCGCCTGCGAGCACTGGTTGATCGGCTGCTTGGCCCACAATATCCAGGACCAAAAACACAGCAAAGTATCCATCATATTATGGAAAATGTAACGCGGTTGGTGTCATTAGAAAAACCCGATAACGTGACATTAATTCGTGACTATGACCCAAGCCTGCCCGAATTAGAGTATTACCCAGACCAAATCGAGCAAGTGCTTCTAAATATCACCCGAAACGCATTACAAGCTCTCGCTGAAACGGGGGGTTATATCACCTTGCGTACACGAACTGCTTTTCAAGTCACACTGCAAGGCGAGCGTTATCGATTAGCTGCACGTATTGATATTGAAGATAACGGTCCCGGTATTCCATTGGCAATTCAGGATACGTTGTTTTATCCCATGGTGAGTGGACGGCCTGATGGGACCGGACTTGGCCTATCAATTGCCCGCAGTTTAGTCGACCAACACGCAGGAAAAATCGAGTTCACCAGTTGGCCAGGTCACACTGAGTTTTCCATTTATCTACCAATTAAGAAATAGGAGATAACCATGACGCAGGGAAAAATTTGGGTGGTTGATGACGATAGCTCCATCCGTTGGGTACTTGAGCGTGCATTAGATAATGCAAAGTTCGCTTGCACCTGCTTTGACAGTGCGGACGCTGTACTCGCCGCATTAGAAAATTCACTCCCTGATGTGTTGTTATCTGATATCCGTATGCCAGGCACAAATGGTATTGAACTGCTGAATACCATCAAACAATCATATCCCCTCCTGCCGATTATTATCATGACAGCACACTCTGACCTTGATGCTGCCGTAAATGCCTACCAGTCAGGTGCCTTTGATTACTTACCAAAACCTTTCGATATTGATGAAACCGTCGCATTAGTCGAACGCGCTCTGAATCATAGCCGTGAACAAAACCATACTGGCCGTGAAGCTAAACAGCCCGCTCCTGTTGTCTCTTCGACCATGATCGGAGAAGCACCGGCTATGCAAGAGGTTTATCGCATTATTGGTCGTTTATCGCGCTCATCAATTAGTGTGCTTATTAATGGTGAATCAGGAACAGGGAAAGAGTTAGTTGCCCACGCACTACATCAGCACAGCCCCCGTGCTGATGCCCCTTTTATTGCATTAAATATGGCCGCCATTCCCAAAGATTTAATTGAATCTGAGCTATTCGGCCACGAAAAAGGCGCATTTACGGGTGCGAATCAAGTACGTCAAGGGCGATTTGAGCAAGCTAACCATGGATCTCTGTTTCTAGATGAAATCGGTGATATGCCACTTGATGTACAAACTCGCTTATTACGCGTTCTGGCGGAAGGCCAATTCTATCGTATTGGCGGTTATACCCCAGTTAATGTGGATGTGCGGATTATTGCCGCCACCCACCAAGACCTTGAAAAACGTGTTAAAGAAGGCTTATTTCGTGAAGACTTATTTCACCGGTTAAATGTCATTCGAGTGCAATTACCGCCATTACGTGAACGCACTGAAGATATCCCACGTCTCGCCAATTATTTTCTACAAAATACGGCGAAAGAACTCGGTGTCGAGGCTAAAGTTCTCCACCCTGACAGCGAAAAAATTCTTCAACGCTATTACTGGTCGGGTAACGTTCGCCAATTGGAGAATGTCTGCCGTTGGTTAACCGTGATGGCAGCAAGCCAAGAAATCTTACCGCAAGATTTGCCCGATGATTTGCTTGAAGAGCATCCACAACAAAATACAGTGGTAAAATCATCGCAAACCGACGCCATACCAACACAATCGTTATCATCACACAATCCTAGTTCTGCTGCTCAGTGGTTTGAACTACTTGAAGAGTGGACTGATAACGCATTAATGGAGGGTAAAGAAGATCTCTTTGCACAAACCATCCCCTTACTTGAGCGTACAATGCTAAATTGCGCGTTAAAATACACCAATGGCCATAAACAAGAAGCCGCCCGTTTATTAGGCTGGGGAAGAAATACACTAACTCGTAAATTAAAAGAGCTAGGAATTGAATAACCCCCCAATTGACTATCCTATTAAGATAAGCGTGACTTAATTTATTATTTCATGCTTATCTTAATATTCAATAATTCCAAACTAACTCGCATCAGAAAAAGATATTTAAACGTTAAATAAATTACTATTAATGATGATAGTTTTAAGATTATACTTTTATTACAGTACATTTTAGACTATTTTTACTTTAAAATAAAAAAATTAAAATAATGTAATGATATTAAACACCACAAAAACACATCATGCGTTAAGTAATAACAAAAAAACACCAACTTAAAACTAATTTAATTATTTAATTTTTATTTTTATCTTCAGAAAAAATCCCAATATTGAAAAACCAACATTTATTAAAATATCCACAAAAAACCCACAACCTATAATGTGAATATCAAATACAAGATATAAAAATGACACCTCAAAAGGGCATTAAACCTAAATTACTCTCATATTGTTTATTTTTAAAATAAAAGCCAAAATACTCACCAGTTGAGTAATTGAATATATTCACTGACTCAATCTCATCATATAAATATCCTCTTGGAGAGTAATAAATGAAAAAAAATGTCTTTGCCTATTTAATTGCGGCATCGTCTGTTTTTGCCATTAATAATGTATTAGCGGCTGATGGAACTATCGATTTTACGGGTGAAATTACCGACCAGGCTTGTCAGTTTGCAACTGGTTCTGATGCATTTACCGTGAACTTAGGAAAAATCGCTAAAACGGCATTACCGAGTACAGGTAGCACGGCAGCAGCAACTAAATTTACTATCAAATTAGAAAACTGCCCGCAAACCGTGACTAGCGCAACGGTTAAATTTGATGCCACCAGTTACGCAGGTGATAATAGTGTACTCCAGTTAACCGACCCTACTGCTGCGACAACAGCACAAAACGTTGGTATTCAAATTCAGGACGTCACCGGAACAACCGTTCCGTTATTTACTGAATCTAGTGCGTATGCATTAAAAGAAAAGACAGTAAATAATTTAGATTTTACTGCTCGTTATATTGCAATGTCTGATAGCGTTGGCGTTGGTCAAGCAAACTCAACCGCAACCTTCACTATCAATTATAACTAATTGGCTTTTAGGGTTTAAAGGGATTTAAACCTTATTCCTCTATTCAATGGTACTAATATGAAACGCTTAGTTTATTTTTTTATTTCTTCATTTTTATTGATTAATTTAGCCCATGCAGGCGTTATTATTGGCGGCACCCGTGTTATTTATAATGAGGGAAATAAAGATGTCAGTATTAGTGTCGAAAACCCTGATAAAATTCCTTATTTAATTCAATCATGGATTGATGGTATTGATGAAAATAAGCAATCCGCATTTACCATTACACCACCATTATTTAGATTAAATGCAGATAAAACCAATGCGTTAAGAATATTTTTAACCGAGAATACCTTACCGACAGATAAAGAATCATTATTTTGGTTAAATATAAAAACGATCCCAGCAACAGAGCGCACGGAAAATTCATTACAAATTGCCTTTAAAACACAAATGAAATTAATTTATCGTCCTTCTGCAATTAAAAACGTTGATTTTGTTGAAGAACAAAAAAAATTAACTTGGTCAAAAACAGGCAATATGATTACGGTAAAAAACCCGACGCCGTATTTTATGAATTTCCAAAGCATAACCTTTAACGGTAAAAAGGCGAATGACGTCTCTTATGCTGCACCGTTTTCTAGCACTTCTTTTGAGATTAACGATGCTGCCACTCATGGCACGGTGAAATGGGAAGTCATTAATGACTACGGCTCTGCATCTGAACTGGCTGAAGCGAAAATATAGCCCAAAATTGATTTAGGTTGTTAAAATGAGAATAAATAAAATATGCTTTAGCCTACTTATTTATTTAGGCTATACGGTACCTTTATACGCTGAAAATGCCATCGGCAATAATACAACAGAGGGAAATATCTATTTTGATCCTGATTTCTTAGAGTTACCCAATAAAGATGCGGTCGATTTAAGCCAATTTGAAAATAACCAACAATTGGCTGGTAATTATTACGTTGATATTTATGTCAATACCAACTTAATCGGAGCAAAAAGTTTAAAGTTTGATAAAAATACCGAGAATAAACTTGTTCCCTGTTTAACACTGGATGATTTAAAAAGCTTCGACATTAAAATTGCAGATTATCCTGAGCTACAAAATAGCCAAACAGGCTGCGTCAATTTAGCAATCATTCCTGACGCAACAAGCCAATTTGAATTTGATTCACAGCGGTTATACCTCAGTATTCCGCAAATCGCGCTGGCGAAAAACCCGAGGGGTTATGTTGACCTTGCAGATATCGATAACGGTATTACCGCTCTATTACTGAATTACAGCTATAGCGGTTCTAAAAATACCGATCGTAAAGGTGGAGAAGACACCACCTCAAACTACGTCAATTTACGCCCCGGCTTAAATATTGGGGCATGGCGTCTGCGCAACTATACCACGTGGTCCAACAGCACAGGGCAGTCCAATAAGTGGGATACTATTTATACTTACGCCTCCCGTGGGATCAACCGCATAAAAAGCCAGCTAACCTTGGGGGATAGCGTTTCTCCGTCAGAGGTGTTTGACAGTGTGCCATTTCGTGGGGCGCAGCTCGCTACCGATGACGATATGTACCCTGAAAGTTTGCGCGGCTATGCGCCAGTTGTACGTGGGATAGCCCGCAGCAACGCACAGGTCACCATTCGCCAAAACGGTTACACCATCTACCAAACCGATGTGGCAGCAGGCCCCTTTGAAATCAATGATCTCTACCCAACGGGCAGCAGCGGTGACTTACATGTGACGATAAAAGAATCAAACGGCAGCGAACAAGTGCAAATTGTGCCTTTTGCCTCACTCCCTGTACTACAGCGTGAGGGTTATTTATCTTATAGCACCACCGCAGGTGAATACCGTTCATATGATAGCCATGTAGATAAAACCAAATTTGGTCAGTTCACTTTGGTTTACGGTTTACCCTATGGCATCACTATGTTCGGAGGGAGTCAGTTTAGTGAAAAATACCAATCTTATTCGATAGGTGCTGGGCAAAACTTGGGGCGTTTCGGGGCACTGTCTATTGATATTACCCAATCTCACGCCAAAATGCGTGATGACAGCAAAGAACGTGGGCAGTCTTACCGCTTTAGATATAACAAAAACCTCAATGATATCGGCACCAATATTGCTTTGGCAGGCTACCGCTATTCGACCCAAGGGTATTACAGTTTATCCGAGGTGTTTGATACCTTCCGTGATACCACTTACACCCCTGAAATCGAACGCCGCCGTAATCGCGGTGAAATCACCCTCAGCCAAAACCTAGGAGATGCTTACGGTTCTATTTCAATGGGTTATGTTAATGAGGATTATTGGAATAGTGACCGCAAAACACAGTCAGCAACCCTTGGCTATAACAATAGCTGGCAAGGGATCAGTTACGGGCTGAATTACACCTATAACAAGAATACCAGCAGCTATTCGCAGAGTGCTGGGGCAAAAAAATACAGTGATGAAGACCATTTATTTACTTTTTCGGTCAATATTCCGTTCAGTTTGTTTGAAGATACCGCCTACATTAACTTTGCCAGTAACCACAGTAGCCGAGACTCCAGTTCGAGTAGCATCGGTGTATCAGCATCTCACCTGAACAACCGTTTAAATTGGAGCATGCAACAAAGTTTAGCCGATCAGGGGCAAGGCAGTTCTGGTAATGCGAACTCCACCTATAAAGGCAGGTATGGTGAAATTTCTGGTGGTGCTAGCTATAGCAAAGATAACTATAACCTGTACTACGGAACTAACGGCAGCCTTGTCGCTCACCCGGGCGGGTTAGTGTTAGGGCAACAACTGGGTGAGACTGCTGCGCTGGTAGAAGTGCCTGATGCAGGGAATGTTCCCATATTAAACCAAGCGGGTGTAGTAACCAATAACCAAGGTTATGCGTTAGTGCCGTACGTCACCGCTTACCGCAAAAATACCATCGATATTGATACCTCGGCGTTACCTGACAACACAGAAATGGAACTCACTAGCCAGTCTGTCTCCCCAAGCCGTGGAGCGCTAGTGAAATCCAGTTTCACTGCCAATGTCGGTTATCGCGCCATTATGGTATTGAATTTTGCAGATGGGAAGCCCGTACCATTCGGCGCACAAGCCATATTTAAAGATAACCCACAATTAAATAATCTAGTGGGTAATAATGGCGAAGTTTATTTATCCGGTTTAACTGAGAGTGGGAACTTTATTATTCAATATAACGAGAAACAACAGTGTCAGGTTAATTATAACTTAGCCGGTGTTTCGGATTATATGGGGTTATATAAAACTACTGCGGTATGCCGATAAGAGGGAAATACGTAATGAAATTTATAGTGTTATTCACCACAACTATTATTTTAATAGCAGGTAAAGCTAATGCAGCTTACAACTGTTTTATCGGTCAACCTGTTAGAGAAGCGTTTATAGATGGCAAGCATATTATTAACATTCCATTTGACAATACATTTACAGGGGACTTAAAAACAATTATTGCAAATTCTAGTGCTCCATTAGATATGTATGTTAATAATATAGGCAAAGACTTCAATCCTCAGTGTAACGGTTTAGATTCTTACAACTCAAATATTGGTCCGGTCTACTACCAATATGCTTATGCTAATAGGCAAACATCTCAAACCCCTCTCGTTACAAATGTGCATGGAATATCTCAATATGTAAGATTTGTGGCTGATAGTTGCCCTTCATGTCCTGCCAGTATACAGTTTCCACGGACAGCCTATAACTATATTAGCAAAAATGCTAAATTTGGTGCGTTTAACGCTGGATTAGCTGGTCACTTTACCCTCACACTAGTCAAAACAGGGCCGGTAACTAAATCTGGATATATAGATAGTGGAATAATAGCGACAAAATCCAATCGCAATGAAGCCGCGGGATCTACTTTTTATAAAACGGCAACCTTGGCAATTAGACCAAACTCTATCTATATCAATGTGCTTAACTGTTCTTTAAAACAGGGTACCTACAATATTAATCTAGGTGATTGGTATGATACCCAGTTTAAAAAAGTCGGTGATACCAGCAGCAATATAGATATTCCAATTAAATTATCTTGTGCTGCAGGCACTAATATTAAAGTCAATGTCACATCTGACGCGATAGATAATGCACCAACAGGTAAATTAAGTTTACGTGGTTCGAATAAAGCTACAGGCGTTGCAGTACAATTATTAGATAACGCAAGTAACCCCATCCCTCTAAATACTCAGTGGACACAACAAAATAATGTGCCTGAAAGCGACTATATTTTTGGCTGGAAAGCTCGCTATATTAAAACAGCAGACAAAATTACTCCCGGAAGTGCGAATGCAACAGCCACCGTTAATATTCGCTACGAATAGAGGCTTTCATGAAAAAAATAATATTCACACTATTAACTATAAATATTTTTTATCAACCCTTATTGGTTAATGCAGCTGATACTGTAACACTAAATTTCACAGGCAATATCAAAGCCGCTACCTGTAATATCTCTGGCGGCAACAATATTGATATTGACTTAAAACGTTTACCGATTGATATATTTAATGGCGCGCAGACAGGATCCGACTGGAGAAATTTTGATATTCATTTAAATAACTGTTCGTCATTTATCAACCAAATCAAACTGACATTTGCAGGTACTGCGGACACGGCTGATACGACTAGCTTATATAAAAACCTAGGTACTGCTCAAAATATAGCTGTGCAATTACAAAGTGGTGATGGTGCCACACCGTTAGGCAATCAAAAAATATTACAAGTGCCCTTAAATGGGCAATCTGATATCGCTATTCCACTGCGTGCGCGGGCTTTTAGCATGGCAGGTAATGTCGTGGCTGGATCTATTTCAGCCAATGTCACCGCTACCATCACCTATTTATAAACTGGAGCTTATAATATGAAAAAAATGGTGCTTTTATTCTGTCTTGCTTCCAGCCCCGCATTGGCAGCAGACCAACAAATTAATATCAATGTACATGGTTATGTCGCAGTTATGCCCTGCGAATTAGAAACCATCAATCATGTCATTGACCTGAAAAAAGTCAATGCTTGGAATATTCGGGATACACAAACTTCACCGTGGGTTGATTTCTCAATTAAATTGAAAAATTGCCCTATGGGTACCAAGGAAGCCATTATGGAGATTAAAGGCACACCAGATTCAACCACAACGGATTATTTTGTTAATACCGGTAGTGCTAAAAACGTCGCATTAAACTTAGCCCACCATGCAAATAAAGCCACGATAAAAAACGGTGAAAAAATTATGGTGCCCGTTAATGAACAAACCCGCAAAGTTGATATTCCGCTATCAGCGAGAATGGCAGGCTATGGCTCAGGCATGACAAGTGGTTCATTTAATAGCCATCTTGATTTTACATTTGTTTATCATTAACAAAGTCTGGCTATTATCTTGACTAATATCCAAATAAAAACTGTATAGTTCGAATGCGTGTGATTTAAATCAAGATAGAAACCATAATACCTGATAGATATATCTTGAAGGTACAAGGCATTCTTTTACTTATTAAGAATAAAAAATCAATGAGGTTGAATAATGAGCAATTATTACCCTGTCTCTGCGGTTATTGGCCATAAAATAAAATCATTGCGTAAAGATAAAGGGCTATCTCTTATAGCCCTTGCTAAAAACATTGGCATTAGTGAACAACAGCAATTACGCTATGAACGGGGAAATAACCGAATATCAATAGACAGACTAAAGCAGTATTCCAATTATTTTGATGTCAATATTAGTTATTTTTTTTCATTTAATGAAGATGAAAAAATAAAAATTAAAAATGGTAATGAAATTAAAAAATCATTCCCCTTATAGTATTTTTACTTAATCATTATTGGTTATTAGTATGAAAAAAAACACATCTAAAATTGTCGGAGCACGGATCCGCTCACTCAGAAAAGATCAAAACATGAGTATTCAGCAACTCAGTACATTGCTCGGGATCAGCCAACAGCATCAATCCCGCCATGAACTTGGAGAAATACGAATTCATGTTGATACTCTTTATTCTATTTCTCAAATATTAGAACTTGATATTCAGGAATTAATTATTGATTTTGCCATCCCAATACCAGTTAGCAAAATGGATAGTAAACAGAATAGAAGAAAAATATTGCAAGCTGAAAGCCTATTATCGCCAGAACATAATTTCAATTTATACAAATAGTGTTAACAATAAAATAATATAGCATATCGTTAGGCTATTGCTCTTTTTTACCAATTAAAAATAATCTTCGCTCATGTAGTCTTAATTCAATCATATCAAATTAAGACTACACATCTAGTCTTATCTAACCAATAAAAACAAAATATAGCACATTTAGACCTACCAAATCCGATAACTATACTATTATTTCATTTTTCGATAGTAAAAATACAACATCCACTGTATGTGGTCTAATATGTCAAAACCGTATAACCCCAAATAATCACCATATGAGAGATAAATTAAACTTATATCCCTCCTTATAATTATTCTTGGTTTTATATCGTTATTTAACTTTAGTCAAAAAACCATTGAAAATTATATTTGACTTAGTTCAATATAGTATATCAATCCCTCTCTTATAGCGTGTTAACTCAATTAAAAAACTTAAACTCATTAATATTTGATTATATATTTCCAATTTTAACAAAACTTGTTTATTTTAAAAAATAGTCCCAAAATACTCTTCAATTGAGTAACTATTGCTTTTATATACTCAATGAAAAATAAATAATTATCTTTTGGAGAAAAACAAATGAAAAAGAACTTACTTGCATCATTAATTGCTGCAACCTCAATCGTTGCTGTTAATAATGCATTAGCAGCAGATGGTACTATCGACTTTACAGGTGAAATCATTGACCAAGCATGCGAATTAGCAGCTGGCTCTGATGCACTAAAAGTAAACTTAGGACAAGTATCTAAAAAAGCATTGCCAAACGCAGGAAGTACAGCGGCAGCAACTAAATTTACAATTAAATTAATTAATTGCCCTGCTACAGTAACAACAGCTTCAGTGAAATTTGATGCTGATTCTTATATTGGTGATGATGAAGTTATTAAATTAAAAGAAGAAACGGGTGTTGCAACTGGCGTTGGTATTCAAATTACTGATGATACGAATAAAATTGTTCCATTATTTACTGCCTCTAAAGCATATCCATTACAACAAAATGTGGAAAATAATTTAGATTTCAGAGCGCGTTATATTGCTAAGTCTGACACAGTGACTCCTGGTCCTGCAAATGCGACAGCAACTTTCACAATCAATTATAACTAAGTAATAAATAAGGTTTAAAAGGACTTAAGCCTTATCTAATAATAATCAATGGTGGTATTATGAAATCTATTATCTATATTTTCATTTCCTTATTAGCACTAATAAACACTGCGAATGCTGGTGTTATTATTGGTGGAACCCGTGTTATTTATAACGAGGGAAACAAAGATGTCAGCATCAGTGTAGAAAATCCAGATAAAATCCCTTATTTGATTCAATCTTGGATAGATAATATAGATGAAAAAAAGCAGTCTGATTTCTCTATTACACCACCATTATTTAGACTAAATGCAGATAGAACTAATGCACTTAGAATATTTTTAACAGAAAATAAATTACCTAATGATAGAGAATCATTGTTCTGGTTAAATATAAAAACGATCCCAGCAACAGAAAGAACAGAAAACTCACTACAAATTGCCTTTAAAACGCAAATGAAATTAATTTATCGCCCTAAAGCATTAAAAGAGATTAATTTTATTGAAGAGCAAAAAAAATTAGTGTGGTCTAAATCTGGAAATAAAATTACGGTTAAAAACCCAACGCCGTATTTTATGAATTTCCAGAGCATCAGCTTTAACGGAACAAAAGCTAATGATGTTTCTTATGCGGCACCTTTCTCAAGTGCAACTTTTGACGTTAATAACTCAACTACTAATGGAACAATTAAATGGGAAGTTATTAATGATTATGGTGCAGCACCAGAAGCACTCGAAAAGAAAATATAAAATTATAAAATAAGTTGGGCTTTATCATGAAAATAAATAAAATATCTCTAGGCCTACTATTATATTTAGGCTATACCGCATCGCTATATGCTGAAGAAAAAACAGAAAATAATGTCTACTTTGACCCTGACTTTTTAGAGTTACCAAATAAAGATTCGGTTGATTTGTCGCAGTTTGAGAATAATGAACAACTAGCTGGTGCCTACTATGTTGATATTTATGTCAACACTAACTTAATTGGTGCTAAAAATCTTAAATTTGAAAAAAATAACCATAACCAATTAGTTCCGTGTTTATCACTGGCTGATATTAAAGAATTTGGTATCAAAACAGCGGAATACCCTGAATTGCAAACCGCAGGCAGTCACTGTGTAAACCTTGCAGCTATTCCTGATGCCACAAGTAATTTTGAATTCGATTCTCAACGTTTATATTTAAGCATCCCCCAAATCGCATTGGATAGAAACCCAAGGGGTTACGTTGACTTAGCCAATATCGATAATGGGATCAACGCACTGCTATTAAATTACAGCTATAACGGCTCTAAAAATTACGATCGCAAAAGTAGTGGTTCGGATAATACATCTCATTATGTAAATTTAAGACCCGGCTTAAATATTGGAGCGTGGCGGTTACGCAATTACACAACATGGTCAAGTAGCACTGACCAATCCGGTAAATGGGATACTATCTATACCTACGCATCACGTGGCATTAATAGCATCAAAAGTCAGTTAACCTTGGGGGATAGTGTTTCACCTTCGATGGTTTTTGACAGCGTGCCATTCCGTGGTGCCCAGCTTGCGACAGATGATGATATGTCCCCTGAGAGTTTACGCGGCTACGCCCCCGTCGTTCGTGGGATTGCCCGCAGTAACGCACAGGTGACGATCCGCCAAAATGGTTACATTATATACCAAACCGAGGTTGCTGCAGGCCCTTTCGAAATCAATGACTTATACCCAACAGGGGGAAGTGGTGATTTACATGTCACAATAAAAGAATCCAATGGTAGCGAGCAATATCAGATCGTTCCTTTTGCCTCATTACCCGTATTGCAGCGTGAAGGATATTTTTCTTATAGCGTAACGGGCGGTGAATACCGCGCTTATGACAGTAGCATTGATAAAACAAAATTTGGTCAGTTCACCTTAATCTATGGTTTACCGTATGGTATTACCGCTTATGGTGGTAGCCAAGTGAGTGAGCATTACCAATCTTACTCCATCGGTACAGGCCAAAACCTTGGACGGTTTGGTGCATTATCCATTGACGTTACTCATGCAAATTCAACGCTGAGTAATGACGTTAAGGAAAAAGGCCAGTCATATCGTTTCCGCTATAACAAAAATATCAACGATATTGGTACTAATATCGCATTAGCTGGTTACCGTTACTCTACTAAAGGCTTTTACAGTTTAGCAGAAGTCTTTGATGGTTATAGAAATACAAACTATGCTCCAGAAATTGAACGCCGCCGTAATCGTGGTGAAATTACGCTCAGCCAAAACTTAGGGGATAACTTTGGTTCAATTTCCGTGGGCTATATCAATGAAGACTACTGGAATAGTGACCGTAAAACACAATCTGCCACCGTGGGTTACAACAACAGTTGGCAAGGCATTAGTTATAGCTTGAATTATACCTATAACAAAAATACCAATAGCTACTCCTATAGCTCCGGCAGTCGCACGAAAAGTGAAGATGACCATCAATTAGCGTTCTCGGTCAGTGTGCCGTTTACTGTGTTTGATAACACCTTCTATTACAACTTTAACAGTAACAGCAGCAGTAACGGCCCAAGCACAGGCAGTATTGGGCTTTCTGCTTCACAACTCAATAATCGCTTGAATTGGAGCATGCAGCAGGGTTTCACCACTCAAGAACAAGGTACGAGCGGCAATATGAACGCCTCTTATAAAGGCCAATATGGTGAAGTTTCAGGCGGAACTGGCTATAGCAAAGACAACTATAACCTTTATTACGGGGTTAATGGCAGTTTAGTGGCTCACTCTGGCGGCCTTGTACTCGGTCAACAATTAGGCGAAACCGCGGCTATTGTTGAAATCCCAGATGCAGGTGATGTACCCGTCTTAAACCAAGCAGGGGTTGTCACTAATAACCAAGGTTATGCACTCGTGCCTTATGTTACTGCCTACCGTAAAAATGTGATTGATATCGATACTTCTGAACTACCTGAAAATACGGAAATGGAGTTAACTAGCCAAAGTGTTGCACCAAGCCGTGGTGCACTGGTGAAAGCCAGCTTTGCCGCAAATGTCGGATATCGAGCCATTATGATATTAACTTTTGCTGATGGCAAACCTGTACCTTTTGGTGCCCAAGCGATATTTAAAGATAATCCACAGTTAAATAACATGGTTGGTAATGATGGTGAAATTTATTTATCTGGTTTAGCTGAAAATGGCAGTTTTATTATTCAATATAACGATAAACAACAGTGCCAAGTAAATTATAACTTAGCAGGCATATCGAATTATATGGGGTTATATAAAACAACTGCTGTTTGCCGATAATAAGGAGGCCAGTTATGAATAATCTTATTTATAAATCAATATTAACTGTGAGTTTTATATATTTATACTCAGGATATGCTAATGCAGCTTGTGTTCAAAATCCCACATGGAGAAACATACAAAAAACAATACCTAATGAAACAATCAACATACAATATGATGACACTAGGTCTTATCAATTAAAATCTATATCTTTACCGATTTATACGGGGACTTATAACCCGACTAATGGTGTTGGTCAAGATTGTGGCGGAAATCAAGTTGGTATTTATCTAGCACCAGTCAGTAATGGTATGGCCGTAAGTGGAATTAATGGTATTGGTATCAAAGCGAGAATTAATAGCTTTGGGCCAGATACTTTCTTTCCTGTAAATGGTCCATATACGGCAACTACATGGACATTTACGAATCCGACATGGGATATTCGTATAGAAAAAACAGGTCATGTTACTTCTGGTGGGATTATTTCAACACGGCAACTCGCTAGATTTTATCAACAAAATAGAAAAACAGGTACTGATTTTATTATTTCAACTGTCTCTTTTTCCACTAACTATCGAATAAATGTACTCAGTTGCTCACTAAAAAATTCAGTTCCTACCATTAACTTAGGTGATTGGTATGATACCCAATTTCCCGCTGTTGGCAGTACCAGTACAAATATCAATATTCCCATTACATTAAACTGCATGGCGGGCACCAATATTAAAGCGACGGTAACAAGCTCTAAATATGAAGATACGGCTACAGGAAAATTAGCTCTAACGGGACCTGGTAGTGCCACTGGTGTCGCAATACAATTGCTGGATAAAAATAATAACCCGATCAAATTGAACACTATGAATAGCCTGCAAAATAATGTGCCTGCTGGTGACTATATGTTCAATTGGAAGGCTCGCTATATCAAAACGGCCGCGAGTATCACGCCAGGTACAGCAAACGCCTCTGCGACTGTAAATATTCGCTATGAGTAGGAATAAAAAATGAAAAAAATATCTAAAAATTTACTTTTACTTAGTAGCTTAATATTCAGTGGAAATTCATTTGCTGCTAGCACAGTGACATTGAATTTTACCGGAAATATTAAAGCCGCAACTTGCAATATTACCGGTGGGAATAACATTGATATTGACCTGAAAAATATTTCTGCTGATGTATTTCGTAATGCAAGTTCAGGTTCTAACTGGAACACATTTAATATCAGCCTAAATAATTGTTCATCTTTTATTAACCAAGTAAAACTGACATTTACAGGAACCGCGGATACTGCGGATGCAGCCAGCTTATACAAAAACCAAGGTACGGCTAAAAACCTAGCTGTTCAACTACAAAATGGTAATGGAACAACCGCTTTAGGTAACCAAAAAGTATTACAAGTTCCGACAAATGGGCAAGCGAATATTAATATTCCATTACGCACACGTGCCTTTAGCTCATTAGGTAATGCCACTCCGGGAACTATTTCCGCCAATATTACGGCAACCATTACCTATTTATAAAAGAGAGAATAATATGAGACATTTTATCCTATTACTATCACTAATGAGCTGTTCTTTAACTGCATTTGGGCTAACAGCAAATATTAAAGTACATGGCGTCGTTATCGCAGCGCCTTGTGAGGTTGAAAAAAATAACTATTTAATCGATTTGAAAAAAATTAATATTTGGAATATCAAAGATACGCAAAAGTCTCCGTGGGTTGATTTTTCCGTGAAGCTAAAAAATTGCCCTGTCGGCACCACCAAAGCTGTAATGAAAATATCCGGCACACCAGACTCAACAGTAACTGAACATTTTATTAATAATGGTACGGCGAAAAATGTGGCATTAAATTTAGCCAATACCGCCAATAAAACAACAATAAAAAATGGCGATACCATTACCGCGAATGTGAATACACAAACGCGAAATGTTGAAATACCACTATCAGCACGAGTCTCGGGTTATGGAAGTGGTATGGTTGCAGGTTCATTTAAAAGCCATTTAGAATTTACATTTACATATCAGTAAGTAAGTTTGTTTTGATTATATCAGTTTTAATAGGGGAAAGGGGAAAGCGGTATGCCTAATTACTATCCTATCTCAAAAATAATTGGCAATAAAATCACCTATTACCGAAAAATGAAAGGAATGACATTAGAAAGTTTATCTAATATTGTGGGAGTGAGTGAGCAACAACAGTCACGCTATGAGCGTGGTATTAATCGAATTAATATTGATAGGCTTTATCATTACTCTAAGATATTTGAAATTGATATTATAGCTTTCTTTGTTTTCAATTCTAAGGAGATAAATGAGATTGAGCATATAGAAGAAAAATATTTAAATAAAAAAAGTAAATATTAAGGATATTTTATGACTAAAAAGAAAACTTTACTTGTAATAATAGGCTCGGCTTTTGCTTATTCTGCATATACACAAGCAGCCTGTATTCAAAATCCTAATTTACGGAATGTTGTGGTGAATGTACCGGCAAGAACCTATTCACTGCAATATGATGATACAGGGGCTCGTGATTTAGCCACTATTCAAGTCAATTTTAAGAGCTCACATATCAATACATATTCAGGCCCAATGAGTAATGGCCGGTGTGGTGATGCCTATTTACATGCTGACTATGTGAATGGTTGGGTACCAAACGGTAATAAAATTGCAACCAGTAATATACCGGGTATTAGCATCCAAGTAAAAGCAACCGAAATTGGTTTCTTAAATACACGTTATGGGCCACCAACAGGTGCCAACCCTGCCGCTTGGGGAATTCCTAATCCATATTGGACCATCACCATTAAAAAAACTGGGCAAGTCACACAAGGTGGAAATTTAAAGGCAGGGCATGTGGGAAGACTAACACAACGTAACCCCGCACCACATAACAGTACGTGGAATTTAACATCGTTGAATATTCCAGCAGGTGCTATCAAAATTAATGTATTAAAGTGCTCAACAAAAGCAAATAGTTACAATGTTAACTTAGGAACTTGGTATGACACTCAATTTAAATCTGTGGGCTCTACCAGTAATAGTGTCAATATACCCATTACATTAAGCTGCGCTGCGGGCACCAATCTAAAAGTGACAGTCACAAGTAGTGCTGGGTATGTTGATACCAATACAGGGAAGATTAAGTTGTCTGGGCAAGGGCAAGCGACCGGAGTCGCTATCCAATTATTGGATAGAAACAGTAACCCGATAAAGCTCAACTCAAAGTTCACTTTGCAAAACAATGTTGCAGGTGGCGATTATATTTTTAATTGGAAAGCTAGATATATTAAGACTGCTAATAATATAACTGCAGGAACTGCAAACTCAACAGCGTCGGTTAACATAAGATATGAATAAATAGCATTCAACATTCATCATAAAAAGATATTAATTTATTTATAATTTGATTTTTATTGCTAACATCGAAAAATATCATCGAACAATTGATAAATAGCAAATTTACTATTTTATTAAAATGGTTAAGATAGAGAAGTAATCTTTCATAGTGTTTATTTAGAAATAAAAAGATAACTATAGGAGTATACATGCCTTATTCAGTATCTTACCTAATTGGCAAAAAAATACTTTTTTATCGGAAAACGAATGGACTTTCAGTTAATGAATTATCCGAGGTTATTGGCATCAGCCCACAACAGCAGTCACGATATGAAAGAGGCGTGAATAGAATTACTTTAGATAGATTGTTCCAATATGCAACGTATTTTGAGATTGATATTAAAAAATTCTTTCAGTCTCATGACATTTAATGAATAAATTAATTAGTAATATCAACACTAGAAAAATTACATTAAAAATATTTAATTATATTCACATTGAAATATTCAAAATAAATTAGAGAGAGAATCATGAAACGAAAAATATCTAAATCCGTCGGTTTAAAAATAAGATCATTAAGAGAAAGTCACGGAATGAGTGGTAAAGAGTTAAGCATGTTGTTAGGTATTAGCCAACAGCACCAATCACGCTATGAAAATGGTGAAGTTAATATTCATGTCGATACCATTTACCAATTGGCACAAATATTTAATGTTTCGCCAATCTATTTCTTTACTGAAACCATTACGAATATTAATAGTACAGAACTCCCTATTAATAAAAAGAATTATTTCTCTGCTGAAGCTTTGGTATTCTAACCTCTGAATATGAGCATTATAATATGCCAATAGATTAAACATCGGTGCTATTTCTATTTATAGTATAGCACCGACTTATTATTCTTTTTTAGACTCCTCCACCAACCAATTGCGAAATATCGCCATCGCAGGTGTCATGACTCTCGACTTTAAACGGCTTAACCAATATCCACCCAGTGTTACAGATACATCAAAAGGTTGAACTAACTCCCCTGCACTTAATTCATGGCTAAACATGCAACTTGGCACCAATGCCACGCTGTCAGTTAATAACGCAGCCTCAACCATTAAACGTGATGAATCAAATACTGGGCCTTTGACACGCCAAGGTTCAATCTCCGCAGCTAAAAACCATTTTTCCCATTCATCTTTACGATATGAACGCATTAACTGGTGAGATTTTAAATCTAATGGGTGATTAAGTAAGCTCGCGACTTTCTCTGAACAAAGCACCGTATGCGCCGTTGAAAATAAGGGGATATTTTCTACCAGGGGCCATAGCCCTTCACCAAAGCGAATTGCAAAATCAACGCCTTCAGCGGCTAAATTCACCACATTATTATGAGTCATAATACGTAAATCAATATAAGGGTATAGTTCTGAAAATTGCGTTAGTCTTGGCAATAACCAGCCCACAGCAAATGTGCCAACAACTGAAATACTTAAGGTTTCTCGATAATGACCATCTTCAAACTGCAACAATAGTGACTCAATTTGGTCAAAAGAGCGGCTCAAAACAGGCAATAATGCAAAACCTTCTTCAGTTAATGCAAGCCCTCGAGGTAAACGAATAAATAGTTCTAGTCCCAATTGCTCCTCTAACAGCCTAACTTGTTGGCTGACAGCGGCCTGAGTAACATTCAATTCTATTCCTGCTCGCGTAAAGCTTAAATGCCGTGCTGAAGCTTCAAAAGCCCTAAGCGCATTGAGAGGAAGCCGATGACGATAATTTTCTGCCATAAGATTTTCTTTTACCTCATCGAATTTTATATCGTTTTAAATAATGATTGAAAGCATGCATACTACTTTGAAATCGCGGTTTAACCGCCTAATAGCCTATATTAAAGCACTTTATATTTACAATGAAGCGCTTTCAGTTCCTGTTAGCAATAACTTAAACTTGTACTTATTGGAATAACTCTATGAAAACCCTTTTTCGTCAGGGGCGAATTTTTGTCGCTCTGAGTTTGGCGTTAACCACGCTATCCGCTAATGCATTCACTCAAAAGGATGTGGATGACATTATTAAACCTCTGATGGAACAAAAACAGATCCCTGGAATGTCTGTCGCCATTTCCGTTGATGGAAAACACTATATTTATCATTATGGTGTGCAATCTAAGCAAAGCTTAGTGCCTGTCAGTGATAAGACTTTATTTGAGATTGGCTCTTTATCTAAAACATTCACAGCCACACGCAGCCTATGCACAAAACCAAGGAAAACTCGATTTCTCGCAAAAGGTAAGCCACTATCTTCCTGAATTAAAAGGGTCTGCTTTTGACCAAATCACAGTAATGAACTTGGCAACTCACACTTCCGGTTTATCGTTATTTGTGCCTGATAGCATTACGAATTCAGCGGAATTATTCCGTTATTACCAGCAGTGGCAACCTGAAAAAGCTATTGGACAATATCGCTCTTACTCAAATCTTGGCGTGGGATTACTCGGCATCGTTACGGCTAAACAACTCAAAATGCCATTTGAACAAGCGATGGAAAAACTGATGCTGCCTGCGCTTGGGCTGAAACATACCTATATTCATGTCCCTAAAAATCAACAGAAAAATTATGCTCAAGGCTATAATAAGAACAATCAACCCGTTCGTGTAACACCACAAATTTTAGATGCTGAATCTTATGGTTTGAAATCTAGCGCTAAAGATCTAATTCGCTTCTTAGATATTAATATGCAAACAAAGAAAGTCGCTAAACCGTGGCAGGAAGCCATAGAGAACACGCATGCTGGGTTCTATATGACCGATTCATTTGTGCAAGATATGATGTGGGAAAGTTATTCATGGCCTGTATCCATTTCTCAATTACAGCAAGGTAACCGAGATGAAATGGCATTACAGCCACAAAAGGTCGAAGCGATTACACCAGCACTACCGCCAGAAACACAAGCTTTCTACAACAAAACCGGCTCAACCAATGGTTTTGCAACCTATGCGGCATTTATTCCTGAAGACCGAATTGCGGTTGTGATTTTGTCCAACAAATGGTATCCCATCCCTGATCGCATCAGTGCGGCTTATCAGCTAATCGAAAAAGCGAAATACTAGCCCCCGCAGAAGATGCTGAATGTGGAATAACGCTATAACGAATATTTAATACTCAAAATAGTTCGTTCTGCCGCTAGGCGGCAAGAGAAGCTAAGCCCTAGGAGCATACATAAAGTATGTGACTAGGGTTAGCGAACGCAGCCAACAACGCGACAGGGCGAAATATGAAGAGTATTTAGATGACACGGGAAAACTGCCGCTGCCTCATCTGCCCCCGTAAATAAACATCAAAACACATACAAATATTCCGAATAAGTAAACGCCCTTGCGGCGTAACTTTAATACCTTTGTCTGTCATTTCGACCAACCCATCTTCTGCCATTGGCTTCAATAACTCTAAATCCTCTTTAAAATAGGATTTAAAATCAATTGGATAGATTGCTTCAATTTGGGCAAAATCCAATTGGAAGTTACAGATTAAAATTTTAATGACATCACGGCGTAGGCAATCGTCATCGGTTAAAACGAGGCCACGCCACAACGCTTGGCCTTTCTCTTCAACTTGCGCATAATAGGTTTTCAAATCTTTCTGATTTTGCGCGTAGTTATCGCCTAACATACTGATTGCAGAAACGCCTAGCCCCAGCAAATCACAGTCGCCTTGAGTTGTATATCCTTGGAAATTACGGTGTAGAACCCCTTCCCGTTGTGCCACGGCAAGCTCATCTTCAGGGCGAGCAAAGTGGTCCATACCAATAAATTGATAGCCATCTCTGGTGAGGGTCGCGATTGTGTCTTGCAAAATATCGAGTTTTTGCTCTGCGCTCGGTAAGTCTTCATCTTTAATTTTACGCTGCGCTGCAAATAAATTAGGTAAGTGTGCATAATTGAACACACTTAAGCGATCTGGTGATAATTCAGCCACTTTTTTTAGGGTAAACGCAAAGCTTTCAGGGGTTTGCTTAGGTAAACCATAAATTAAATCAATACTCGTTGAGGAAAACCCCGTCTCTTTGGCCCGTTTAATTAGGGAAAAAATAAATTCTTCATCCTGTTCACGGTTAACCAGCACCTGAACCTCTTTATTAAAATCCTGAACGCCCATGCTTAAGCGGTTAAACCCTTCATGGCGCAGATGGTCTATCATATCCAGTTCAATTTCACGCGGGTCGATTTCAATCGACATTTCCACATCATCTGCAAAATTAAAGTGTTTTTTCAATAAACCAACTAAATGACTAACTTGGACTTTATCGAGATAAGTTGGAGTACCACCGCCCCAATGCATTTGAGTCACAATGCGGTTTTTTAATAAAGCGGCTCGTTGGATAATTTCTTTTTCAATTACTTTAAGGTATTCATCAGCTTTATGTTTTTGGCGTGTCACTAATTTATTACAGCCACAGAAATAACAAAGCTTATGGCAAAAAGGGATGTGGACATAGAGCGATAAAGGTCGATCGGGATAACGTTTTGTTGCTTGAACAAACGCATTCTCATCGTAGTCTTGGTTGAATTCCAAGGCTGTAGGATACGAGGTATAACGAGGCCCTGAATAATTGTATTTTTGAATGAGAGAAAGATCCCAAACAATATTTTGCTCTGACATAACATTCCTCAATTGACCAAAAGCTCAAACCATAATAACGGGTTGCACCTTATTTAATTGTTATTTGGTGAGTGTGAAAGTTTCACAACTTAAATAATATTATAAAGTATGTTAGCGAAAAGAGATTTGATACAACATCAAAGAAAAGTGAGTTAGCAGAAAAAATAGCTAAATCCCCCGCTAGCACGAGGGATCTTTTAAACGAAATTATTTACTTTTTAAGATGCGCATAATGTCATCAAGTTTTTCTTCGTCTTCTTCCTCTTCTTCTTCGCTATATTCAATACCGAGAATATTCATCAATTCATCAATGCGATCTAAACAGGTATCAACATACTGCTGCTCTTGTGCTGTGATGGTTTCGCCATCTTCCAGACGCGCTAAAATGCTATCTAAACGATCATCGCTTTCCAGCATTTCCAGCTCTTTTTCTGGCGTCAATTTTTCTTTGACAGTCGGCTGTTTTTTCTCAACCACAGGTTTCGTGGCCTGTTTTTCATCCACAATTAAAGGCACAGGCTTTTTGCTACCTAAACGAGGGTCGGTTGAACTATTTTGCCCGCCATTTTGCTTGTTAGATGCTTGTTCTACATAACGGCTACCGGATTTATGACCACGATGTTTTTTCTCGCGTTTACGCTCACGGCCTTCCGCATTAATTTCTTCTTTGGTTTTACGGTATTTTTTCTTTGGCTTAGCAGCCGGTTTTTTTGGTGCATTCATGGTCTGATACCTTGATAAAGTCAGTTTCTGCTGCGAAATCTAGCAGGATCCCATAAAGGGGGAAAGCACTAGTTTGCAATTTCAGCGGATTTTTTATCCCACCCTGCCTTCGCAACAGTACTTTATTGATTATACCTTAAATAATTTGTGTTGCATGCAAGTAACAAGACGGGAAAGCCATCTGAAGGGGGATTAATCTTCCAAGTGGTTTTACCTAAAAAAATAGAGAGCCATCTTGAGAAATATTCTAAATAATTCAAGTTGTGGCTAGGCGTCAATCGAGGTTATCTCGGGGAGCATACATAAGTATGTGACCCGAGTAGCCGAGTGAAGACAACAACGCCACAGCTTGAAGTATGACGAATATTAGGCGTCGACGAGCACCATTTTTAGTAGGAACATCGCCGCCACTAAAATCACGCACAGACCCAGGTCACGCCAGCGTCCGGTACCAATTTTCATTGCACAGTACGCAATAAAGCCTAGCGCAATACCTTCTGTGATTGAGAAACTAAATGGCATCATCACAGCGGTAATGAATGCGGGTACAGACTCGGTTAAGTCATCCCACTTCACGCGAGTTAAGCTTGAAGTCATCAGCACGCCCACGTAAATCAAGGCACCCGCAGTAGCATAAGCTGGAACCATGCCTGCAAGAGGTGAGATAAACATGGTCAATAGGAATAAAACACCAACGACAATCGCAGTTAAACCTGTGCGCCCACCGACAGAAACACCAGAAGAACTTTCGATATATGCAGTGACAGAAGAGGTCCCCATCGCTGAACCTGCGACAGAACTCAAGCTGTCCACATATAACGCTTGTTTCATTCGTGGGAAAGTCCCGCGTTCATTCGTAATACCCGCTTTGTCAGTCACACCTATCATGGTGCCTGATGAGTCAAACAAGTTAACTAACATAAAGGCAAAAATCACACCGGATAGCGCTAAGTCTAAAGAGCCAGAGAAATCAACTTGCCCCACAACGCTCGTGATACTCGGCGGCATTGAGAATATCCCAGAATATTTCACATCCCCTAGAGCTAGGCCAATCAATGTTGTCACTGCAATAGAAACTAATACCGCGGCATGAATATTGCGTGCGGCAAGAATAGCGATAATAAAGAAACCGAGTGCTCCCAGCCAAACATTATGGTGGGTTAAGTTACCGATAGAAACTAACGTGTCCGGGTTCGCAACAATAATACCGGAATTTTTCAGCCCCATCATGGCAATAAATAAACCGATACCGCTGGTAATACCAACGCGTAGGCTAAGAGGAATATTGGCGATAATCCAATAACGAATGCGAAATAGCGTCAGAATAAATAACCCGACAGCTCCCCAGAATACCGCGCCCATCGCGATTTCCCATGAGTACCCCATCGCTCCAACAACAACAAAAGCAAAGAAGGCATTCAGCCCCATGGCTGGCGCAACAGCAATAGGTAAATTCGCCAGTAATCCCATCAAAATACTGCCAATAGCCGCAATCAAACAGGTAGTGACAAATACCGCTTTGATATCCATTCCTGCAACTGAGAGAATTTGAGGGTTAACGAAGACAATATAGACCATCGTTAAGAAGGTAGTGAAGCCAGCAACAACCTCAGTTCTTGCTGTGGTGCCATGTTCTTGTAATTTAAAAACACGCTGAAACAAGCCCTGCGGTTGTGCCGAGCTAGAAGATTGATTACTCATTAGATATCGCGCCCAAAAAAAGTTTTTTTCGCCCTATACTACAATTAAAAATCACAAAAGAAAACGATTGCGTAAACTGTAATGGGCAAAAATGTCCTAACTAACTGATACACTTGAGTGAAATAATAAAAGAATTGATGGTAACTAATAGAAGAAGTGGTGGTTATTTCACCACCACGTTTAATTTAAGACAGTGCTAATAGTTTTTGTCGACGCCAAAACAATAAACGATGTTTCGCTGCCAGTTTCTGAGGCTGATGTTGCGCGCTAAGCCTTTTCGCCACCCTATTTGCAATGATTTCTACCGCAAAGCACATCACAAAATAAATAAATGCGACGAATAAGAAAACTTCAAGAGGATAAACCATTTCACGGTTATTCACTTGTGTCGCCAAAAATGACAGCTCAGCGACCCCAACAATATAAGCCAATGAGGTATCTTTAATTAATGCCACCCACTGGTTAATAAATGACGGAACCATCATACGTAAAGCCTGTGGTAATACGATATTCCACAATACCTGCCAGCGGCTGAACCCCAAGGACATCCCGGCTTGCCACTGCCCTTTACCTATCGCTAAAATACCCGCTTTCACGGCATGAGCCAAATATGCAGAGGTAATCAATGCCAATGCACATACAACTGTCGCTATCCCAGGAATTTCCGTGCCCAATAACATCGGCAACAAGAAATAGGTCCAAAAAATCAGCATAATTACTGGAATTGCACGGAAAAAACCTAATACTGCAGCGAATAGGTTAACCCAAAAACCTCGCAGCATGGCTAATGCAATCCCCCCCAATGTACCTAATACAATAGAAGCTGCACCTGCAAGCAAGCTAATGACTAACGTCAGTGCTGCGCCTTCTAATGGGCCATCCGGGAAAGTGCCAAATAACAAATATTGCCAGTTCTGCTCAATAATCGAAAAATCCATCTTATACCCCCTGAGCCAAATTACGCTGCTGGCGCCACTGGCCCCAACCTTCCATCACTGCAATAATGGCAATATACAAAACGGTTGCCACGCCAAAGGCTGCGAAGGTTTGTAATGTCTGGCTATCTACTTGGCGAGAAACATAAGACAGTTCCGCTACACCTATTGCCATTGTTAATGATGAATTTTTCACCACATTCATATATTGGCCTAGTAGCGGAGGCATAGCGATTTTTACTGCTTGCGGTAATACCACCAGTTTCATGGCCTGCCATGAAGTTAGCCCTAAAGCAAATGCCGCATATTTTTGCCCCTGACGAACACCGCGGATCCCAGCTCGTATTTCTTCAGCAATAAATGGTACGGTATACAGGGTCAAACCAATAAAGCCCGCTAAAAATTCAAATGACGGCCAACCCACTGTTATTCCAAGTAAATGGATTTCATGGGGGGTATTGAGCCACTCCATCGCAACAGTAGGTAAAATTTCACCGGAAGCGAAGTACCAAAAGAATAACTGCACCAACAAAGGTGTATTTCTGAAAATAGAGATATAGATACTCACGGCCCAACGCACAGGAGCAATTTGGCTATCCTTTGCTGATGCAACGATAAAACCCAATACAGTGGCTGCAACAATGGTACAAATCGAGATCCAAACAGTGATCAAAAAGCCGTAGCCAAACCACTCTAGATACTGCGGCGCTAGTAAATGAGCAGACCAAAAATCACCATTTAAAAATTTTTCAAACATTGTTCACGACCTATTGCCTTCACCGCTTGTGATTAAAAACTCATCCCTTATAACCAAGAACCCCACACAGAGTGCGGGGCTTCAAATCACTGAGTACTTACTGTTACCCATTAAGACTGTGGCTGTTGCTCACTCAGTGGCGCGAATTTAAAGTCTCCGCGTGGTTGTGCTGCTTTAGTATCTGGCCCAAACCAACGGTTATAGATCACCTCGGCTTTACCGTCTTTTTCCAGTTTCAGCAGTGTTTCGTTGACGTTTTCAACCAAACGAGTTTCACCTTTGCTTGCTGCCAATGCTTGGTACTCTTTTGTTAGGCTAAATGGAGAGATTTCAAAATCTGCCTTCACTTTTTCAGGTAAATTACCTAATAAGCCAACCAATTTGGCATCATCTTGAGTGATAGCTTGGACGTTACCATTACGCAGTGCCGCGAACGCTTGCGGGGTATCGTCATAAGAAATCACTTTTGTGTCAGGGAAACGTTCACGTAAAGTGACTTCCTGCACAGTGCCTTTATCTGCGCCAATACGCAGTGGTTTGATGTCATCAGGTGTTTTTAATACGCCTTTACGGGCAATAAATTTTTGGCCTGTCGCAAAATCAGGAATAGAAAAATCAACTTGTTTTGCGCGTTCATCTGTAATGGTGAAGTTAGCACCGATTAGGTCAACTTTACCTGAAGTCAGGAGTGGAATACGGTTTGCTGGGTTAGTGGGGCGAAGCTCTAGTTTCACACCTAGGCTATCTGCTATTTCTTGTGCAATATCAATATCATAACCCGCTAATTTTTTAGTTTTTGGGTCAATGAAACCAAATGGTGGGTTACTATCAAATACCGAAATACGGATCACACCCGCTTGTTTGATATCATCTAATTTATCTGCGCTAGCGACATTCGCTGTCAGCGCTAAACCTGTAAGTAAAACAGTCGTTAGAATACGAGCTTTCATTGAACACCCCTGACGGTAAATTTTTGTAAATCGACCATCACAAGCTATCAACTATTGCTTAGCACTTGAAATAATATTAAATAATATATTTATATCAAAATGGAATATAAGACCAAACAAAAAAGGGCCACCTTGATAACAAAGTGCCCCAAACATGGTTAAACCATCAATAGACTCTTATTGAGCAAGAAGAAAGTCGGTAGAAGAACGTGTTAGAGTATTCATCGTAATAAATAGGCTATCGAATACATTAACCTCATTCATCAATACTCTAAATTGTTCGTGTTGTGGCTAGCCGAGCGAAGCCAACACCGCCACAGCACGAAATATGACGAGCATTTAATCGTCTTTAGTCAACATTTTTTCGAGACTATCTCCCCCCACATGGCGGAAATCTTGCCCCTTCACATAGTAGAAAATAAACTCACAGATATTTTGGCAACGGTCGCCGATACGCTCAATTGAACGAGCGCAGAACAGTGCTGTTAATACACTCGGGATCGTCCGTGGGTCTTCCATCATATAAGTCATCAATTGGCGCACGATGCCCTCATACTCTTGGTCAACTTTCTCATCTTCACGATAGATACGAATAGCTTCTTCGAGATCCATTCGTGCGAATGCATCTAATACATCATGTAGCATTTGTACTGTGTGACGGCCTAATGATTCTAAACTCACTAACAGAGGCTGATGTTGATGAGAGAATTTTTCCAATGCGGTTTGGCAAATTTTGTCTGCAACATCGCCGATTCTTTCCAGCTCAGCAATGGTTTTTGAAATAGCCATAATCAGACGCAAATCACTCGCTGTTGGTTGGCGCTTCGCGATGATTTTAACGCATTCTTCATCAATGGCCACTTCCATCATATTGACTTTATGGTCATTTTCGATAACTTCACGCGCTAGGGCTTCATCCTGATTATGCATGGCAGTAATGGCTTTGGTAAGCTGCTCTTCGACCAGTCCTCCCATCGTCATCAATTCAGTATGGATATGTTCCAGTTCAGCATTGAACTGCCCCGATATATGTTTGTTGTGATTCAGCGTATCCATCGTCGGCTCCATATCAACCGTAGCGGCCAGTAATATAATCTTCAGTTTGCTTCATTTCTGGGGTAGTAAACATTTTGTCAGTATGGTTAAACTCGACTAACTCCCCTAGATACATGAAAGCCGTATAGTCAGAACAGCGTGCTGCTTGTTGCATATTATGGGTAACAATGACCACTGTGTATTCTGACTTTAATTCACTAATTAGTTCTTCAATTCGACCGGTTGAAATTGGGTCAAGGGCAGAACAAGGCTCATCCAACAATAAAACCTCTGGGCGAATAGCAATACCACGAGCAATACAGAGACGCTGTTGCTGCCCACCCGACAAGCTATAACCACTTTGGTGTAGCTTATCTTTGGTTTCATTCCATAATGCAGCCTTTGTTAACGCCCACTGCACGCGTTCGTCCATTTCCACACGGGATAACTTTTCAAATAAACGCACACCAAATGCAATATTATCGTAGATTGACATCGGAAATGGTGTTGGTTTTTGGAATACCATACCGACTTTTGCACGTAACAGCGCGATATCTTGTTTATCAGTCAGGATATTTTGGCCATCCAGTAAAATTTCACCTTCTGCGCGCTGCTCGCCATACAGTTCATACATTTTATTGAAGGTACGCAATAGTGTCGATTTACCACAGCCTGATGGGCCGATAAACGCAGTTACTTTATTTTTTTCAATGTCTAAAGAGATATTTTTCAGTGCGTGAAACTTGCCATAATAGAAGTTGAGGTCACGGACTTTAATTTTACTGTTTGCAATATCGTTTGCATTAATCATGGTTTGCTTTTCTCTCTAAATCTTTATTTATCTGGTGCTTAGTGTTTTTTCTGTGCGAACACAACACGTGCAATGATGTTAATGAGCAGGACACATAGGGTAATTAACAGAACCCCTGCCCATGCAAGCTCTTGCCATTCAGAGAACGGGCTCATTGCAAATTTGAAGATTGTCACTGGTAAGTTAGCGATGGGTTCGCTCATATCTGTACTCCAGAACTGATTTGACAGTGAAGTAAACAGAAGCGGTGCGGTTTCCCCTGCTATACGCGCAATTGCAAGTAAGATCCCAGTGATAATCCCTGACACCGACGCTTTTAACGTAATAGATAAAATCATTTTCCATTTTGGTGTGCCAAGTGCATAAGCGGCTTCACGCAAGCTATCTGGAACTAGTTTCAACATGTTTTCAGTAGTTCGGATAACAATTGGAATTTGCAGCAATGCAAGCGCCACAACCCCAGCCCAACCCGAGAAGTGCTGCATTTGAGCAACCACAATGGTGTACACAAACAACCCGACAACGATAGATGGAGCTGATAATAAAATGTCATTAATAAAACGGGTAACTGAAGCTAACCATGACTTACGGCCATACTCTGCTAAATAAATTCCCGCTAAAATCCCTAAAGGCGTACCAATAACTGTCGCCCATAAGATTAATAAACCACTTCCTACGATGGCATTTGCCAGCCCGCCACCTTCCGTATTCGGTGGTGGAGTCATTTCAGTAAACAGATTGAGGGACATGCCATCAATCCCTTTAGTGACAGTAGAAAACAAAATCCACACTAACCAGAACAAGCCGAAAGCCATGGTTAACATTGAAACAAATAGAGCCATTCTGTTAACTTGGCGGCGCCACGCTTGACGGCGTGCTCGTTCTTTTTCATTCACTGCGATAGGTTGAGATATCGACATATTAACGGCCCTCATTCTTCGCAAGACGCATGACCATCAACTTGGAAATTGCTAACACAATGAAAGTGATAACAAACAGGATAAGTCCAAGCTCCATCAAGGCCGAGGTATGTAAACCGCTCTCTGCTTCCGCAAACTCATTTGCGAGTGCCGAGGTGATACTGTTACCAGGCATAAACAG
Organism: Providencia sp. PROV201; assembly: GCF_028479545.1. Taxonomy (NCBI): domain Bacteria; kingdom Pseudomonadati; phylum Pseudomonadota; class Gammaproteobacteria; order Enterobacterales; family Morganellaceae; genus Providencia; species Providencia sp. PROV201. The sequence goes on along the minus strand of NZ_JAMPNW010000006.1, from coordinate 98,743 downwards.
TGATGCGCTATCAAGTTGGTAAGTATTACCAATCACGAAAGTCACCGCCATGGTTTCACCCAGCGCACGACCAAGGCCTAACATCACACCACCAATGACCCCATTACGGGTATACGGCAACACGATATTCCAAATCACTTCCCACGTTGTACAGCCAATCCCGTAGGCTGACTCTTTCATCATCACAGGTGTTTGTTCAAATACATCGCGCATCACTGACGCAATATAAGGAATAATCATAATCGCGAGGATAATCCCCGCTGCTAAAATACCGATCCCGAATGCAGGCCCTGAAAATAATTCACCGACAATCGGCACACTCGACATCACATTACCAACTGGTTCTTGGAAATATTCTGCAAACAGGGGTGCAAAGACAAATAACCCCCACATCCCATAAACAATACTTGGGATAGCAGCAAGAAGTTCAATCGCGATACCAAGAGGACGTTTTAACCAATTAGGCGCCAGCTCTGTTAGGAATAACGCTATACCAAAACTAACGGGAACGGCGATAATCAGAGCGATTAACGATGTAACGATAGTGCCGTAAATAGGCACAAGGGCACCGAATTCTTCCGCTGGAGCATCCCACTCTTTGGTCCATAAAAACGAAAACCCAAACTTTTGCATACTTGGCCAAGATGCAAAAATAAGGGAAATAATAATGCCTCCGAGCATTAACAAAGTGATGAGCGCGGCAATCTTTACCAGTGCACTAAAAATCACATCACCTGATTTGCTGGGAGCTCTAAATGCCGTTGTTTTCTCGGCCATGCGCTTTGTTCTCATTTCATTCCTGCTCTTTTTCACAGGATTGCGTTACAACGATGAGCGGGTAAGCCCTGTTCCTCAGCACTTACCCGCCATTTCCAACCCTAAGTGCACTTAGAAAACCTAAGCTCACCTAGAATAATGCTTTACCTTGGCTATCTTTAACTTCTGTTTTCCATGCTGCACGTACTGCGGTCACGACTTCTTGAGGTAGAATTGCGTAATCTAATGCTTCCGCTTGTTTACCACCTTTATCATAAGCCCAGTTGAAGAAGTCAAGAACTGCTTTGCCTTTTTCCGCATTCGCTTGCTGCTTGTGAACTAAGATGAATGTGGTTGAAGTAATCGGCCATGCATTCGCGCCATCACGGTTTGTTAAATCTTGAGCAAAAGATTTAGACCAGTCAACTTTCTTCGCTGCTGCGCTGAAACTTTCACCCGTTGGTGAAACCGCTTCGCCATCGGCAGAGATTAATTTAGTATACGCAAGGTTGTTCTGTTTTGCGTAAGCATATTCAACATAACCGATAGAACCTGGTAGACGCTGTACGAAAGCGGCAACGCCATCATTTCCTTTACCGCCTACGCTATTTTTCGGCCAGTTAACGGTTGAACCTGCACCAACGTCTGATTTCCAGCTTGCGCTGACTTTAGCGAGGTAGCTTGTGAATACGAATGTGGTACCCGAACCGTCAGAGCGTCTAACGACTGCGATAGCTTGGTCTGGCAAGCTAACATTTGGGTTCAATTTAGCGATTGCTGGGTCATTCCATTTAGTGATTTTGCCTAAATAGATGTCACCTAATGTGTTGCCATCTAAAGTCAGTTGCCCTGACTCAATACCTTTTACATTGACAGCCAGTACCACACCACCGATAACAGTAGGGAATTGGAACAAGCCATCCTCTTTTAATTTTTCATCAGTCAATGGGGCATCGGATGCACCGAAATCAACTGTTTTTGCATTAATTTGTTTGACACCACCAGAAGAACCAATCCCCTGATAGTTTACTTTATTAGCTGTTTCTTTCTGATAAGAGTCTGCCCACTTCGCATAAACAGGAGCAGGAAAGGTCGCGCCAGCTCCGGTCAGGCTGGTAGCAGCAAAAGAAGACATTGCGGTCAGAGATAAAGTTGCTGCCATTACGCTTGCTAAGGTGGTACGCGTCATTTTCATAATCCCTCCGGGGATGTATAGAAACAATCAAGTATAAAATTGTTGGGTGTATGTCACGGTAGGAAAAATAGGACAATTTAGTTACGACAACATGTCGTTTTTATGACAGTTTTATGACAATTGCTGATTTTTTCACTGGAGAGAAAACAAAAACGAAGGGAAGTGAATCTTTATATTATAAAATTCAAATAGTTAAAAAATTTCAGTTTCAACACTGATACCAAAAAGAAAAATGACAGACTGTCATAAAAGCGAAAATTTTTTTACCCTGCAACCATAAAATAATACTCAAAACAATTTGTGTTGCCGCCAACAACGCTGCGGCGCAAAGTGTGAAGAGTAGAAAGATAGCTCTAAATAGTTCAAGTTGTAGGTAGGCGCCAAACGAAGATATCCCTAGGAGCATACACAAGTATGTGACTAGGGTAGTTGAGTGTAGGCAACACCCCTACAGCTTGAAATATGACGAGATATCAGTCTTCTTTTTCTTTAAGAGGGAGAAGAGCCCTAATCGCAAACCCACCACGCTCACTCTTATGGATCTCAATACTCCCTTCGTGGGCATCAACAATTCGGCGAATAATTGCCAGTCCTAGCCCTGTTCCTTTGTTGCTACGGGCTTTTTCACCTTGCACAAATGGCTGGAACAGACGATGAATATCTTCTTCTTTGATACCTGCTCCGTCATCTTCGACTTGGAACCAAACTGAGTCTTCCGTTTTACCACTACTGACCTTGATCCAGCCATTACCATAGCGGTAGGCATTAACAATCATATTGGTAATCGCGCGTTTAATTGCTAATGGGTTACCATTAACAATCATTGAGCCAGGCTCAAGTGCGGTTTCAATTTCGCCTACGACGTTGCTTTCTGAGTTCACTGCTTCCATCAAGATAGCGTTAAGGTCACAGAATTCCATATCCATTTCTTGACCCGTTTTCAGGTAAGACATGAATTGGCCGATGATCGCATCACACTCTTCAATATCTTTATTAATGGATTCTGCCAGGTAGCTATCTTCTGGGCTCATCATTTCTGTTGCTAAACGAATACGGGTTAAGGGGGTTCTTAGGTCATGGCTTACCCCTGCCATTAAGACAGTTCGGTCATTTTCTAAGGTTTTAATTCCTGCTGCCATGTGGTTAAAAGACCGAATAGCGGCCCTGACCTCGGTGGCACCTTTTTCCTGCATTGGGGGTAAGACAAACCCCTTACCAACTTCTCCGGCGTGGTATTCTAATTCAAGTAATGGCTTGTTTTGGTAGCGTATATACAACCATACCCCCGCAAAAATGGTGAGAAAAATCGTTAATGTATAGCGAAAAACAAGGGAGAACTGGTTTTGTCCAATTTCAGTCAGTGGAACTCGCACCCAAATATCAGGTGCAAGATAAGACGTTAACCATAGAATGGGGTACTCTCGGCCTAATTCGAGGTGAACACTTGCCTTGCCACCAATATATTCCGACATATGTTCGCTTAGGAAATCATACTCTTTTGCCCAATTCAGTCCTTCTTCCATCGCTGCTGAGTGTGCATAAAAGGTGATCCCTAATTCATTGTAGATTTTCTTACGCAACGCGGGAGATACACGCACTGAGGTTCCATCTTGTAGGACCATTTTCTCTGTCATTAATGTTCTTACTTCGTATGCCAGCACCTTATTGAATTGTTGTAAGCTAGGCATCACAACAAAATTCAACACAACCATATAGCTGGTTACGAGGCTCGCAAACAGTAAGGCTACAAATAAAAATAACGAGCGAGAAAATGTACTACGCCTTGAGAACCTCAGTCGCTTCATGCTTTACTTCCATCAGGAACAAACACATAACCCAATCCCCAAACCGTCTGAATATAACGAGGATGTGCTGGGTCTTCTTCAACCATGCGACGCAAACGTGAGATCTGAACATCAATAGAACGTTCCATCGCACTGTATTCACGGCCTCGCGCTAAGCTCATTAGCTTGTCACGCGACAACGGTTCCCTTGGATAAGAAACCAATACTTTTAACACCGCGAATTCACCGCTAGTTAACGGCATATTTTCATCACCTTGAAACATTTCTCGCGTCCCAAGATTTAATTTGAATTTACCAAAGGTAATTATCGCATCATCTTGAGATGGCGCGCCCGGTAATTCATTAGCTTGACGACGTAATACCGCACGAATACGAGCTAGCAATTCCCGTGGATTAAAAGGTTTTGGAATATAGTCGTCCGCACCGATTTCTAAGCCAACGATACGATCCACTTCTTCGCCTTTCGCTGTCACCATAATAATTGGAATTGGGTTATTTTGACTACGTAAGCGACGACAAATTGATAAGCCATCTTCGCCCGGCAGCATTAAATCTAAGACGATCAAGTGAATAGATTCCCTCGTCAGGATTCTGTCCATCTGTTCAGCGTTTGCAGCACTTCTTACCTGAAAACCCTGCTCAGTGAGGTAGCGTTCCAGCAGCGCACGTAAACGCATATCATCATCGACGACAAGAACCTTATAACTTTCCTGCATTTTGTAGCCCTCAAGATGTGCATCTTTCAAATTATTTTTTTAATGAATGTAAGTAAAACAATATTAATGCTCACTAATTTACCACTAACATGGGATTTAATGAATCATTTTACACTTCAGACGGTTAGTGGCTTGTAGCTTATTTCTAATACAAAATAAGTCACCTGCCCTCCCGGCGTATTTACTGTTATTTCATCATCAACCTGTTTACCTATCAAGGCTCGCGCTACGGGAGAATCAATTGAAATCCATTGTTTCGTAGGGTTGAATTCATCAGCACCGACGATACGGAATATTCTGATATTTTCATTTTCATCTTCTAGTTTAACCCATGCGCCAAAAAACACACGGCCTTCTTGGCGAGGATCAGGCTCGATAATCCTTAACTGATCTAACCTTTTAGATAAAAAACGGATGCGTCTATCAATTTCACGCAACCTTTTTTTGCCGTAAATATATTCTGCATTTTCTGAGCGATCCCCTTGAGCTGCGGCCTCTGAAACAGATTGAGTTACCCGAGGGCGTTCATCCTTCCACAGGTATTTCAATTCTTTATCTAACGCATCCCAACCTTCACGTGTAATTAAAAGACTTTTAGTCATAACCTTCAAATATTAGCCAATGGAGCCCATAATTATAATATTTTATAGAACATAATCTGAGACTTTCCTACCAATAGGCTCAAATTCAGTCTGGAAATTCTCGTTACCACCAAGTATAACAGTGCAATAAATTTTTAACTGTTCTTCCAGTAGGTATTTAAACAGTAGGTATTGAAACTCGACATGAATGAAACTCTAAGCCAAATTATTGCAGCGGAACTGCAAGCCCAGCCGAAACAAGTTTTTTCTGCCATCACGCTATTAGATGAAGGAAATACTGTCCCGTTTATTGCGCGTTACCGTAAAGAGGTTACCGGTGGGTTGGACGATACTCAGCTTCGCCAGCTAGAAAGCCGTTTAGGGTACTTGCGCGAATTGAATGACCGTAAGCAAACCATCCTCAAGTCGATAGAAGAACAAGGTAAATTGACACCAGAGCTTGCCTCCGCTATCAACACAACGCTCAATAAAACCGAACTTGAAGACCTGTATCTTCCTTATAAACCAAAACGTCGCACCCGCGGGCAAATCGCTATTGAAGCAGGGCTCGAGCCTTTAGCGGATACCCTGTGGAATGACCCAAGCCAGTCACCTGATGAACTCGCAAAAACCTATATCGATGCAGATAAAGGTGTGGCGGATGTTAAAGCCGCTTTAGATGGTGCTCGCTATATCCTTATGGAGCGTTTCGCCGAAGATGCAACTCTTTTAGCGAAAGTTCGCGACTATATTTGGAAAAATGCCCACCTTGTTTCTGTTGTTGCTGAAGGTAAGCAAGAAGAAGGGGTAAAATTTAGTGACTACTTTGAACATCACGAACCCGTTGCTCAGGTTCCTTCTCACCGAGCCCTTGCAATGTTCCGTGGTCGTAACGAAGGGATTTTACAGCTTTCATTAAACTGCGACCCTCAGTTTGATGAACCACCAAAAGAAAGTTACTGCGAAGAAATTATCACCCGCCATTTAGATATTCGTTTAAATAATGCTCCTGCTGACCAATGGCGTAAAGCCGTGATCAGCTGGACATGGCGTGTCAAAGTATTACTGCACTTAGAAACAGAAGTCATGAGCTCACTGCGCGAAAAAGCTGAAGAGGAAGCTATTAACGTGTTTGCTCGTAACCTTAGTGACTTACTGATGGCGGCTCCAGCGGGAATGCGTGCCACCATGGGCTTAGACCCTGGCTTGCGTACTGGCGTGAAAGTTGCTGTCGTGGATGCAACAGGTAAATTAATTGCAACGGATACGATTTATCCACATACCGGACAAGCCGCAAAATCGGCAACCATCGTTGCGGCACTTTGCCAAAAACATAACGTCGAATTAGTGGCCATTGGTAACGGTACAGCTTCTCGTGAAACGGAACGTTTCTTTGCTGAAGTTCAAAAACAGTACCCTGAAGTCACTGCGCAGAAAGTTATTGTCAGCGAAGCTGGCGCTTCTGTTTATTCCGCTTCTGAACTTGCGGCTTTGGAATTCCCAAGCTTAGATGTGTCTTTACGTGGTGCCGTATCTATTGCTCGTCGCCTACAAGACCCACTGGCTGAATTAGTGAAAATTGACCCAAAATCCATTGGGGTTGGCCAATATCAGCATGATGTCAGCCAAACACAATTAGCGCGTAAACTCGATGCAGTTGTCGAAGACTGTGTAAACTCCGTTGGTGTTGACTTGAATACCGCTTCCGTTGCCTTACTGACTCGCGTTGCCGGTTTAAGCAAAATGATTGCGCAAAACGTGGTGGACTGGCGCGACCAGAATGGCCAGTTTAGTGATAGAAAACAGTTGCTCAAAGTTGCACGCCTTGGGCCAAAAGCCTTTGAACAGTGTGCGGGCTTCTTGCGTATCACCAATGGTGAAAACCCGTTAGATGCTTCTACTGTTCACCCTGAAGCTTACCCGATTGTTGAAAAAATTCTTGAGTCTGTCCGCCAGCCACTCAAAGAAATTATGGGCAACTCACAGGTGCTTAATACCTTGAGTCCACGTGACTTTACCACTGAGCAATTCGGGGTTCCAACTGTCACCGATATCATTAAAGAACTGGAAAAACCGGGTCGTGACCCACGCCCTGAGTTTAAAACAGCCACCTTTGCCGAAGGTGTAGAAACCATGAAAGACCTGACTTCTGGCATGATCTTAGAAGGTGCAGTCACCAATGTGACCAACTTCGGCGCTTTTGTGGATATTGGTGTTCACCAAGACGGTTTAGTTCATATTTCTTCACTTTCAAATAGTTATGTCGAAGACCCACACAAGGTGGTAAAAGCGGGCGACATTGTGAAAGTCAAAGTGTTAGATGTGGATATTGCACGCAAACGTATTGCGTTAACGATGCGTTTAGATGAACAAGCGGGTGATTCTAACAGTGCCCCTCGCCGTGCAGCCCCTGAACAGGACAAAAATGCGCGTAAGGCGCCTCAATCAAGAGGTAACTCACGCCAAAACAGCGCATCTTCAGGTAACAGCGCCATGAGTGATGCCCTTGCCGCGGCATTCGGTAAGAAACGTTAACTTTCTTTATGGGCATCGCAATGTACCTATTGTGATGCCCATTTCAATAAATAATGCTGTGATTGATTAGTTCAAACAATATATTGGGTATAATTCAGCCATCCCCCCTTCACTGACTCCACCATTAATTTCGCTAGCGGAACACCGTAAACTCAATGCTTCGTTGATCCATATCAAGTCAAATTGACGAAAAAAGAGGCTAAATATAACAAAAGGTGGATGATTATGATTCTCATTGTTAATTAGATTTATTTTTGTTTGGCGACTTTATTACCTGAGCAATTGCACTCTTTAACAATTGTCATCGATATCATTATTAATTAAATGATTAGGAAGACACTATGGCAATACTTCCTCAATGCAGTTACAAAATACTTGGCTTCTCTCCAGAGATTAGTCCTGCATACCGACAAAAACTGCTCTCACTTGGTTTACTTCCGGGTTCTGTCTTTAAAGTGGTGCGCTTAGCGCCTTTTGGTGATCCTGTTCAAATAGAAACTCATCGTGTCAGCTTAGTGCTACGCAAAAAGGATCTTGCCCTACTCAATTTAGATGAAGCGACCACCGCTTAAGTATTTCTTTTTTTATTATTGGCAAACACTATGAAACGATTAACGATCGGCTTAATTGGTAACCCCAATGCAGGCAAAACGACCTTATTCAACCAGCTCACAGGGTCAAGGCAGCGGGTCGGTAACTGGGCGGGGGTCACTGTTGAACGAAAAGTGGGCCGCTTCCATACAGATGACCACAAAATCGAACTTGTTGACCTACCCGGCACCTATTCTCTGACCACTATTTCTGAGCAAACCTCTCTTGACGAACAAATCGCCTGCTACTTTATTTTAAGTGGTGAGGCAGACATGCTCATTAATGTTGTCGATGCGTCTAATTTAGAGCGTAACCTCTACCTGACATTGCAATTAGTCGAGTTAGGCGTTCCATGTATTGTCGCCTTGAATATGTTGGATATCGCTCAAAGCCAACATATTGATATTAATATTGCTGAATTAGAAAAACAGCTCGGCTGCCCTGTGATCCCAATGGTTTCAACTCGAGCAACTGGTATCGATAAACTGAAAAAAGCCATTGATACACATCCACAAAATAGCCAGCAAGCCCTTGTGGAATATCCAGCACAGTTATTGCAAGCTGTAGACTCACTATCTGAACAAATTTCAGCACAACAATTTAGCCACCAGCAGCGCCGCTGGTTAGCATTACAGATCCTCGAAGGGGACATATATAGCCGCCAACGCGCAGAAATATCTGAAGGACAATTGCTGGCGATACGCCAAACACTGAAAGAAGGCTTAAACGAAGAACCTGAATTACTCATTGCCGACGCACGTTATCAATCTATTGCGACCATTTGCAATGCTGCGATTAACAATAGTGCCGCTGAACCAAATCGACTAACACAATCACTGGATAAATTTATTCTGAGCCGTTGGCTCGGCGTACCTATTTTCTTGTTTGTGATGTATTTGATGTTCGTTTTAGCCATCAACATCGGTGGCGCCTTACAACCCTTCTTTGAAGGTGCGTCAGAAGCGATATTTATTCATGGTATTCAGTGGGTTGGTGCCTACTTTAGCTTCCCTGATTGGCTAACTATTTTCCTTGCCCAAGGTGTTGGTGGCGGTATTAACACGGTTTTACCGTTAGTGCCACAAATTGGGATGATGTATCTGTTTCTTTCAATACTGGAAGATTCGGGCTATATGGCGCGAGCCGCTTTCGTGATGGACCGCCTCATGCAAGCCTTAGGTTTACCGGGTAAATCTTTCGTGCCTTTGATTGTCGGTTTTGGCTGTAACGTACCGTCAATTATGGGTGCACGCACGCTCGACGCACCGCGTGAAAGGCTAATTACGGTCTTAATGGCACCATTTATGTCTTGTGGTGCAAGATTGGCTATTTTCGCCGTTTTTGCTGCCGCTTTCTTCGGCAAAAATGGGGCGAGCGTGGTCTTTTCACTCTATATTTTAGGGATTGTTGTCGCTATCTTAACTGGGTTACTACTAAAACATACTCTAATGCGTGGCGAAGCCTCTCCGTTTATCATGGAACTTCCGGTTTACCATGTGCCACATATCAAAACACTGCTGATTCAAACATGGCAGCGCCTAAAAGGCTTCGTGGTACGTGCAGGTAAAGTCATCATCGTTGCCAGTATCTTTATTGGCGCATTAAATAGCTTCTCTTTCTCTGGTAAACCTGTTGATAATATTAATGACTCCGCACTGGCTTCTGTCAGTAAAGTGATAACCCCTGCTTTACAGCCTATCGGTGTTCATGCAGATAACTGGCAAGCAACTGTTGGGTTGATTACCGGGGCGATGGCCAAAGAAGTGGTAGTGGGAACACTAAATACCCTGTATACCGCTGAAGCCATTACTTCTGAGCCGTTCGATGCAGAATCTTTCAATTTATGGGAAGAACTGGGAGATGCGGTTTCTGAAACTTGGGATAGCTTAAAAGAGACCTTTACCTTAAGCGCGTTATCGAACCCTATCGAAGCCAGCAAAGGCGATGGGGAAATGGAATCCGGCTCAATGGGCACCATGGCAGCGAAATTTGGCTCAGGAATTGCAGCCTATAGCTACCTCATCTTCGTCTTACTGTATGTGCCTTGCGTCTCAGTAATGGGTGCTATTGCACGTGAAACCAATAAAAGTTGGATGAGCTTCTCCATTCTGTGGGGCTTAAATGTGGCTTATAGCCTTGCGGCTCTGTTTTACCAAGTTGCCACATTTAGCGAACACCCACAAAGCAGCTTGATTACTATAGCCGCGGTTGTTCTGTTCAACCTTGCCTTGTTCATATTCTTACGTCGCATGCGTAGCCGCGTAACCCTGAACATCAAGAACAGAACCGCAGAGCAATGTTCTGGCTGTTCAAGTGATGCGTGCCACTAAGGAATAAAACGATGACTAGCTTGCTGCAAATAAGAGATTTAATCGCCTTATATGGGCAAGCTGACATCGCGCTACTCAGTGAGCAGCTAAATACACCGGCTCCATTAATTCAAGCAATGGTTGAGAAACTCGTTAGCTTAGAGAAAATTGAACAAGTTGATATCAGTGCTTGTTTAACAGGCAGTAGCTGTAAAGGCTGCCCTGAAAGCACTGATTGCACTCATTTTGTATATAAAATCAAATAATAGGCACACCACAAAAAAATCAGCCTCGAATTAGGCTGATTTTTTTATTTATTCCTCGATACGACTTTGAAAATCCAACAGGTATTCGCAAAACTCATCAGGATGAGAAATAAATGGTGCGTGAGCACTATTTCGAACAATGACAGATGGCGAATTAGGGTAAAGTTCATCTAAAATTGGCACTATTTTGCGCGGTACCAAGCCATCGAGATAACCATAAATACGCAAGAAAGGAATAGGTAACAGCTTTAATTCCTCGCGCAAATCTTCGGTGCGCAATGATTCAAGCCCTGCATTTAACGTTTCAACCGTTGGAATAGGCTGTTCGAGTACCACAGATTTCAAGGTTTTTGCGTCGTTTCTGGCGCTTTCTGTCCCTAATGTCTGCAATGCTAAAAAACGCTCGACTGTGCGATGAAAATCAGCCGAAAGTTGCTGCTCGAAACCTAATAAAACCTCTGGCCGGATCCCTGCCCAACCGTTTTCTTCGGCTTTAAAACACGGAGAGGAAGCAACCGTAATGAGCCCTTTAACTTCATAGGGATGGTCAAGCGCGATACGGCTTGCAACTAGCCCGCCAAGTGACCAACCAAGCCAAATCGCGTTTTTAGGTGCTTGTTCCCACAAAATATTCGCCATCGATTGAATATTCATGGGGGAAAAACCTTGGCTACGCCCATAGCCCGGCAGGTCAACCAAATGAACCCGAAAGTGCGAAGCGATTCGCGGAATAATTGTTTGCCAGACTTGGGCATTCAGCCCCCATCCGTGCAGCAACACAAGATCTTGTTTACCTTCACCAACGGTCTGCCAATATAACTTTGCCATCGTTACACTCTCTTCATTCATTTATTTGTCAATTCGTTTTAACGGGACGCTACTATGCTAACAATGGAAGGGGGCTGCTGGCTATGCCATCAATCACTAAAGTTACCTCATCAGGGTGTTTGTAGTTTTTGCCTCAAAGGACTGCCTAAAATGCCAACTTGCTGTTTACGTTGTGCTTTACCCTGTGAACAGCCGACCATGGAATGCGGACGCTGCCTAAAGAGCCCACCCCCATGGCAGAAAATTATCACTGTAACCCCCTACCAAGCCGCTTTACGCATGTTAATTCATCGTTTTAAATTTCAAAAACAACCTCAGCTTGCTTTTACTTTAGCACGTATCTTTGCATTATTTTGGCTCACAGGTTATCGCCAACAACAATGGCAAAAACCGGACTTAATCATCACCATTCCACTGCATCGTCGCCGTCTATGGTGGAGAGGATTTGACCACATGGCATTAATAGGCGAAAATTTGTCCAGATGGTTAAATATCCCCTATTCGCAAAATTCATTATCGCGTAGTCGTGCTACACTGGCACAGACTACACTAAAACGTGAGTATCGCCGAAACAACCTAAAGGGAGCATTTACCTTAAACGACTCTGTTTCAAACCTACATGTTGCTGTTATTGATGATGTTATTACAACAGGTTTTACCATGAATAGCGCAGCACAATTGTTGATTTGTGCGGGAGCGCATACTGTTGATGCATGGTCACTGTGTCGCACCTTGTAGGAAAGGGGTAAATGGGCGTATTATAACCAACTAAAGCAGTCAACTATTATTGAGCAAATGATTATGATTAATATTACTGAAGCAGCACAGGCTCATTTTGCCAAGTTGTTGGAAAATCAAGAGCCAGGAACTCAAATCCGTGTTTTTGTTATCAACCCAGGCACGCCAACCGCCGAATGCGGTGTGTCTTACTGCCCTCCGGGTGCCGTTGAAGCCACAGATAAAGAACTAAAGTTCGAGAAATTATCTGCTTATGTTGATGAAATTAGCGCCCCATTCTTGGATGATGCCGAAATTGACTTCGTCACCGACCAACTAGGCTCACAACTGACGTTAAAAGCACCAAACGCCAAAATGCGTAAAGTCTCTGATGACGCACCATTAATTGAGCGTGTTGAGTATGTTTTACAGTCACAAATTAACCCACAACTTGCCAGCCACGGTGGCCGTGTTTCCCTGATGGAAATCACCGACGAAGGCTTTGCAATTTTGCAATTTGGTGGCGGCTGTAACGGCTGTTCAATGGTCGATGTCACCCTTAAAGAAGGTATCGAGAAAGAACTTCTCAAAATGTTTGAAGGTGAGTTAAAAGGCGTTAAAGACCTGACCGAGCACCAACGTGGCGAGCACTCTTTCTATTAATCAATACCACGAATATTTGGCACTCGGTTCTTTACGGGTGCCTATCATTTAACCTTTTATGGGTTGTTACCTACTGTATTCGGTATTTTATGGACCATTTTGAAACATTAACACCAGAGCAAGCCTACCAACATTGGTTAGACGGCACCGCCATACTGGTAGATGTGCGAGACCCACAAAGTTTTCGTGCAGGCCATGCTAGTGGGGCCTATCACCTCACCAATGAGTCACTGAGCCAATTTCTAGAACAAACGGATTACGAACAACCTGTTATGGTGATGTGTTACCATGGGCACAGTAGCCAAGGTGCTGCACAGTATCTGATCAACATTGGCTTTGAATCTGTATATAGCATCAATGGTGGATTTGAAGCTTGGTTAAGGGAATATCCACAAGCCGTTACGGCTCTCTAGATGAGAAAACGCATTCATGATCCACATCACCTCCTTTGCTAATCCCAGAATGGCGCAAGCTTTTGTTGACTATATGGCGAGCAAAAATATTCACCTAAAAATAAAGCCATCACAAGAACAAGCCGTCTTTGAGCTTTGGCTAGAAGATGAGCAGCTTCAACCTCAAGTCCAAAAAGAATTAGATATTTTTCTACAAGACCCAAATCACCCTCGCTACTTAGAAGCCAGTTGGCACACAGGAAGCGCAGATACTCAATTTCAATATCGCAATTATCTAACTTGGGGTTATCTTAAAGAGCAATCTGGCCCTTTAACTATCGCTGTTATTTTATTGTCGATTGTTGTATATCTTTGGGTAGAAATGACCGATGCTCGAGAAGTTCTACGTTATTTGGCATGGCCTATTGGCGACCAACAAACGGAACTCTGGCGTTGGTTTAGTCCTGCATTGGTGCACTTTTCGCTATCACACATTGGTTTCAATCTTGCACTATGGTGGTTTCTCGCTGGGCAAGTTGAGCGAAAACTCGGGACGGGTAAGTTATTCACTATCTTATTGGTCTCTGCGCTGTTTAGTAACTGGGGACAATCGCTATTTAGTGAAAACAACTTTGGCGGCTTATCTGGTGTCGTCTATGCTCTTGTCAGCTATGTGTGGTTAACGGGTGAACGTCGGCCAGAAAGTGGCGTTAGCGTTCCTCGAGGGTTAATGATTTTCTCCATTATCTGGCTTTTTTTCGGTTACTTCGATGTTTTAGGCATGCATATCGCCAATGCCGCACATACTTCAGGGTTAATTATCGGCTTATTAATGGGAGTATGGGATAATAGACACAGTTTTAAACACCAGAGCTCCAGATAAAACATTTTAATAATTAGAGGCTAACGCTGTGAAACAAACCCAGAGACATGATGCAATAGTTGAGCTTGTGCGTCTTCAGGGATATGTCAGTACTGAAGAACTCGTCGAACACTTTGAGGTTAGCCCTCAAACAATCCGTCGAGACCTCAATGATCTCGCTGAACAAAATAAAATTCAGCGGCACCACGGTGGCGCAGCACTGCCTTCAAGTTCTGTAAATGCGGCCTATAATGACCGTAAAATCATGTGGTCAGATGAAAAAGCGCGTATCGCACAACATGTTGCAAGCCAGATCCCTGATGGTGCAACACTGTTTATAGACATTGGTACCACACCCGAAGCCGTTGCCCATGCATTGGTTAATCACAAAAACCTACGTGTGGTGACCAATAACCTCAACGTCGCCACGTTGCTGATGCCAAAAGAAGACTTTCGCCTCATTTTAGCCGGTGGTGAAGTACGCTCACGGGATGGCGGTATTGTCGGTGAAGCGACCCTCGATTTTATTTCCCAATTTAGATTAGATTACGGCATTTTAGGTATCAGTGGTATTGATATGGATGGGTCATTACTTGAGTTCGATTACCACGAAGTTCGTACCAAACGCGCAATTATTGAAAACTCACGCTGTGTCATGCTTGTCACCGACCATTCTAAATTTGGTCGTAACGCGATGGTTAACTTGGGCAATATGAACCTGATTGACTACTTATTTACTGACAAACAGCCACCAGATAGTATTCTCAAAGTCATTGAGCAACATAATGTTCAATTAGAGCTTTGTTAATCAAATAGTTATTCTCATGATGGTAGTCCTCACTGCCATCATGCTTCTTGCTATCCCCCTATTTTAGCCCTCAGCCTTACCATCATTTTTTCTTTTTCGCGCGAAATTCTCTTTTTTCCATTGTGAATAACAATATTTTATGTGTGGGTATTGAAAAAAAATTGTTACCAATATCACGCAGTTGTTATTTTTTTCATTAATAATAGTTGGCATCACTATCTATTTTGACTACAATCAAATGAGCGAAAACGAACATTATTGAAAGTGTTTCGAACATCTCAGGGGGATGCATGGAAACTAAAGACTTGATTGTCATCGGCGGCGGGATCAACGGCGCTGGAATTGCAGCAGATGCTGCAGGTCGTGGATTATCGGTATTACTGCTCGAAGCTCAAGACTTAGCAAGTGCCACTTCATCTGCGAGTTCTAAACTCATTCATGGTGGCTTACGTTACTTAGAACATTATGAATTTAGATTAGTGAGCGAAGCATTGGCTGAACGTGAAGTGCTATTACGATTAGCGCCACATATTGCCTTCCCAATGCGCTTCCGCTTACCGCATCAGCCTCATTTACGTCCAGCTTGGATGATCCGTATTGGCCTGTTCTTATATGACCATTTAGGCAAACGTGTGAGCTTACCAAGCAGTAAAGGGCTGAAATTCAACCAAAATTCCGTACTCAAACCTGAATTAACGAAAGGTTTTGAATATTCTGACTGTTGGGTTGATGATGCGCGTTTAGTTGTGTTAAACGCTCAAGAAGTGGTACGTAAAAATGGTGAAGTTCGCACTCGCACAAAAGTGACTCGCGCTTACCGTGAAAATGGCTTATGGGTTGTTGAAGCTCAAGACTTACGTACGGGTGAAACCCATACATGGAAAGCGAAAGGGCTGGTTAATGCCACTGGGCCTTGGGTAAAAGAGTTCTTTGATGATGGCCTGAAATTAAAATCACCTTACGGTATTCGCCTGATCAAAGGTAGCCACATTGTCGTTCCGCGTGCTCATGATGAACCACAAGCGTATATCTTACAAAATGAAGATAACCGTATTGTATTTGTTATTCCATGGATGGATGAATTTTCTATCATCGGCACCACTGACGTAGAATATAAAGGTGACCCGAAAGACGTCAAAATTGATGAGAACGAAGTTAACTATTTACTGAAAGTGTATAACGACCACTTCAAAAAACAGTTAACCGTGAGTGATATTGTTTGGGACTACTCAGGTGTTCGCCCACTGTGCGACGATGAGTCAGACTCACCACAAGCTATTACTCGTGATTACACATTGGATATTCACGATGAGCAAGGCCAAGCACCATTGTTGTCGGTATTTGGTGGTAAATTAACAACTTATCGTAAGTTAGCGGAAGCTGCTGTAAATAAATTAGCCACTTACTATCCAAATGCAGGTAGTCCATGGACTAAAAATGGTCAGTTACCAGGTGGTGATATCGAAGGTTGTGACCGTGATGGTTATGCACGTGTATTACGTCAACATTATCAATGGCTTCCTGAAGGCTTAGCGCTACGTTTTGCCAGAACTTACGGTAGCAACAGTAAATTGATCCTTGAAGGCGCGAATTCACTCAGTGACCTTGGTGAAGCATTCTCTGCGAATGTCTATGAAGCGGAATTACGTTACTTAGTCAAACATGAGTGGGTAACAGAGTTGGATGATGCTATTTGGCGTCGCACTAAATTGGGTATGTGGCTGAATGAAGAAGAAAAACAGCGCATTGCTCATTGGTTAGCAAAAAATGGGTTGTCAGAGAATACTTCTGCATAATCGTAAAAATCTCGTTGTTATAAAATCTCGTTGTTAATGGAAAAAGCCAGTCGCAGTTGTTGACTGGCTTTTTCTATTTTTAAATCGTTTTTTCTATTTTTAAATAATTAGTACGACTTCCAGAAAAAACCCAATCACGATAAGTTGCACAAATCAATTTGACCTGTTTATAATGTATGCGAATTTATCTCTCACCCAACTTCGCAGGTACGCCTCACGATGAACTAAGCACTGCCAGAAAATATTTTCCAATACCCTTTTGGTATTCATTTTTCTGTTCCTGGCAGGCAACCGCTTTCATCGACGCTTCTTGATAAGTCAACGACGTTGTCTGTCCTCATTATTTTGGAGGTGCATATGACGATTGCTTGTCACTTTTCACAGCTCAATATTGAATTTAACCAAACCGCTCTTTTTTCACCGCTAAGTGGGACGTTGTCATGCCAAAAAAATGCCCTAATTGGCCATAATGGCAAAGGAAAATCCGTCTTGATGCGTATTCTTGCTAGCCAATTATCCCCTACGCAAGGAAATGTACATTGGAACCGCCCCTTTATCTATGTCGAGCAATTAACGCGACTAGCGGGAGAAACGCTTGTCGATGCTTTAGGTATATCTGAGCTTTATCACGCATTCTTACGCATTGAGGCAGGAAATGGTTCTTTGGCAGATTTTGAGCTCACAGAAGATAAATGGCATTTACCTTCCCAATGGCAAAGCTTATTGGACTCTGCAGGGCTCTCTATCTCAATGGAAGCCCCCATTGCCCATTTAAGTGGAGGTGAACGTACTCGCCTAGCCCTTTGCCGTGCATTTCTTCATCAAGACCACTTTTTGCTACTTGATGAACCGGATAACCATTTAGATACACAAAGTCGGCAATGGCTTAGCCAGAAACTCACAGAGCACCGAGCTGGTTGTCTCGTTATTTCTCACAACAGAACCCTGTTAGGCGAAATGGATGCTATTTTTGAATTAACGGAAAAAGGGTTACACGAGTATGGGGGGAATTATGCGTTATACGATACCCAAAAAACCGCGGAAATCGCTGCAATCGATGCACAAAGTGAGCGCTTAGAAAAACGTATACATCAAGAGAAAAAACAGCAACAAGCCACATTACAAAAAGCCGCCCAACGCAAGAAACAGGGAGAGAAAATTCGCTATGGTGGGTCGCAATCCTTATTACTGCTTGATATGCAAAAAAACCGGGCAGAGAAAAGGCAATCAAACGTCGCAGAGCGGCACCAACGGGTTATGGATAACCTACAAAATCAACAACAGGAAAACCAAGAGAAAGCCCGCCACATCAAGCCACAAAAAATGACAATTAACTATCAAAATGAAGGTAATAAAGTCACCATTTTTGCTTCTGATTTGCGTTTGCCTTATGGTTATTCGTCACCACTTTCATTCACCATATACAGTGGGGAGCATTGGCATATTCAAGGGCGTAATGGTTGTGGTAAATCAACCCTACTTAAGGTTCTTGCTGGCCTGTTGCCATCAGATTCAGGAGAGTGCCGCCTCAGTGGGGATTTTTGCTATTTAGACCAACACCTCAACTTACTCGATAAAACATTACCTGTTGCTGAAGCCCTTCATCAATACCAACCCTTGTTTACAGTAGAACAGTGGCGCACGCAATTAGGTATGTTACGAATACGAGGAGATAAATCATTACTGCCACTACAGCAACTCAGTGGTGGGGAGCAACTAAAAGCAACACTATTGGCGCTCACACATAGCCCGAGCCCACCCGCTATTTTATTACTCGATGAACCGGATAACCATTTAGACTTGGATTCAAAACAACTACTTGAAGCGCTATTGCAGGATTACCAAGGAACACTCTTGCTGGTTTCTCACGATGAAACCTTTATTGCAAACTGCAATATAACCCATACGCTAAATCTTTCTGATAAATAACCATACGTTAGGCCACTGCCAAAATAGGAGTGGCCGTATACTTTAATGGATAAATGTATTTTTGACGCGATGAGAAGCTAAAAAGTAGGGGATCCATAACACGCAATAAAAGCTGCCATTTATAGCGGTAATAATATTTGAGTGATTGATTTCCAAACCAAATATATATGGGAATATAAAACGAGCAACCAATACCATTAACGTAAATAACACCATGGTGGAGATAAACAGCCACTTCGCCTGTTTTTTCCATTTAACCACAGCGATAAATGTCCAAAGAAATAGGGCAATTAGAACACCATAACCTATTTGTAAGAAGTAAAAACCTGTCGCAAAGCCTGGAATATAAAAATCAGAATCTGCATGAGTTGCCAATGGCCATGCTGTTTGTACTTGTGAAATTTCTTGCAATAACATCATGACGGTTTTGTACAGCATATAAAACAGACCAATAACCGGTAAAATTAACCATCCACTGATCCCCTGTAACGGCTTTTTAACTACCGGGTGAGCCATTGGTGATATTATTGCGGGCTCTGTTTGCGTGGCTGATTGCTGAATATCCATTCAAATAACCTTTATTTACTATTTACTTTGCATTTTTTCATCAAGAAATGCCTTGAGTACAATTGCTTGATTATGTTCTGTATTTTTAGCACTGTATAACAGTGTTAAGTCACCTTGCTTTGCTTGTGAAACCAATACCTGCCAAGCTGTTGTGTTATTAAGTTCCTGCTGATATCGCTCGATAAATTGTGCAAACTGATCGGTGTTCTGATGAAACCATTTTCGTAGCTCATTGGAAGGTGCAACGTCTTTATTCCAAGCGTCGTGTTGTAAATCTGTTTTTTTTATTCCTCTTGGCCACAGTCTATCAATAAGCACGCGATAACCGTCGTTATCGTCAACAGGGTCATAAACTCGTTTGCATTTAATCATCATTTACCTACCCAATAAGTAAACCGCATAATTTTATTTATTAATTTACAAAGGTATTTTTAACACGCTTTGAAACTAAAAAATATGGTATCCAAATGGCACAAGCAATTAGAGCCCGAAAAATATCTTTGATATCGGAGGCTTCGACCTCTAAATCCAATAAAATACTTGCGAGTATAATATCCGTAACCGTCAAAACTAAAGAAAAGATCTGGAAAAAAATATAAATTTTAATTGTGAGCTTTTTCGTTGTAAAAAAAACATAACTGAGGAAAAGTAAGGTGGCGTATAAAATAACATTACCTAAAACCTCAAAGTAGATTAGCTCTTTAAATAATGGAATAAATGAACTTGATTGTGGATCTGTTAATTCAACCCAATATTCAATCACTTGAGCATTTTGCCCATAAATCGAAAAAGGTAAAATAATCAAGGACAATATTATCCCTAACATGGGTAAAATAAGCCATCCACCAATACCTTTTAATTCTTTCCTTGGTTGTGGTGATGGTACCGAAGTGCCATGAGATGAACTGTGACCTTCAGTTTTCATTTACACTTCCTTATTATCCTTATTAAACAGACAAATAATATCAATACAAAATAAATAACCCTATATAAGATAGCATACCTACTCAACAAAAAATGAGTAACTAAATGCGCTAATTCACAATTATATTGCTAATAAAGAACAATCTGACAAGGCCATCATTATGCAAATATTTACCGCACAGTTACCACTCCCTACCAATTACCTCTATGGTGATTTTTTTGCCTTTCATTTAAGAGATCAACACAATGTTGCGGAAATAGTGGAAGAAAATACATTACACAAAGGCATAATATGGCAACAACATGCCACAAAAATGACATTAGAGCTAAAAAAACAACAAGCAATAATTTCATTAGAAATTGATCCCCCATCTGTCATTGTCAATGAACAAGACCTGTTAACGTTGGCACAGCATGTACTTGGCTTGAAACAGAATATTGATGAGTTCGAAAAATACTACTGTGAAAACCCAACACTGGGCCAGCTCATTGAAAAACAAAGAGGATTACGAATTTATCAATCTGCCAGTGCATTTGAAGCATTAGTTTGGGCTATTATTGGCCAACAAATCAGTGTTCACGCAGCTATTGCCATTCGTCGACGATTCATCCAAGCCGTGGGGATCCAGCACACTTCGGGTATTTGGTGTTTTCCCGATACACCACAGGTCAAATCAGTTGATGACGAAACGCTACGCCAAACGGGTTTTTCGAAGGGGAAAATTACCGCCCTCAGAGCCCTTTGTGAAGCCATCGAAAATCAACAAATTGATTTATCACAGCATGTCACTCACTCCAATGCGAATCAAATAACTGAACAATTATTAAAAATCAAAGGAATTGGCCCTTGGACTGTGAGCTATGCTTTACTCAGAGGATTCAACTACTTAGATGGCTCTTTACATGGAGATGTTGCGGTAAGGCGTAATTTGCAAACATTGCTCGATAAACCAGAACAACCCAACGCCAAAGAAACAGAAAAATGGTTAGCGCAATTCTCCCCATGGCGTGCGCTGGTTGCCGCTCATTTATGGCGTAGCCAATCAGCCGCAGGGTATTGATTAATCAAAAAAAGCCCACTTCACATTGAGAAGTGGGCTTTCCAGCTATACGCAATATCGATTTAACGTAGCCAGTTCGTTTTCACTAATTGAACGACTTCATCACCACGACCACTCATAATCGCTTTTAACATATACAGGCTAAAGCCTTTCGCTTCTTGCGCTGCAATTTCTGGCGGCATAGACAGCTCTTGTTTGGCGGTCAAGACATCAACGACCACCGGCCCATCATGGGCAAACGCTTCTTTTAATGCGCCGTCTAGGTCTTCACTTTTTTCAACACGGATCCCTTTAATACCCGCAGCATTCGCAATCGCTGCAAAGTTAGGGTTATGTAAATCCGTTCCTGCTGTCAAGAAACCGGCAACTTTCATTTCCATGGCAACAAAGCCAAGTACGCCATTGTTATGAATGATGATTTTTACTGGTAATTGCATTTGAGAAAGAGAGATAAAATCGCCCATTAGCATACTGAAACCACCATCACCACACATTGCAACCACTTGACGTTTTTTATCAACGGCTTGTGCACCAATAGCTTGTGGCATCGCGTTTGCCATTGACCCATGGTTAAAAGAGCCAATTAAACGGCGCTTACCGTTCATTTTCAAATAACGCGCAGCCCATACTGTCGGGGTTCCCACGTCACAAGTGAAAATCGCGTCATCAGCGGCTAATTCACTAATTTTTGTTGCAAGATACTGTGGATGTATTAACCCTTCATGACCCGGTTTAGCAAGATCATCTAACCCTTTTCTAGCCTCTGAATAATGTTTCAAAGCACCGTCGAGGTGTTTTGTCTCTTGTCTCGTCTCTAGGTGTGGCTGTAATGCATCCAATGTCGCTTTGATATCTCCAATCAACCCCATATCAATATGGCAATGGGAGCCCAAGCTGCCCGCATTAATATCAACCTGAATGATTTTAGCTTCACTTGGGTAGAAAGGACGGTATGGAAATTGTGTCCCGAGCAAAACGACCGTATCTGCGTTCATCATTGCGTGGTAACCTGATGAAAAACCTATTAAACCTGTCATTCCAACGCTGTATGGGTTATCCCATTCAATATGTTCTTTACCACGTAACGCGTGTACTACCGGTGCTTTTAGTGTTTCTGCTAGCTTAACCACTTCATCATGGGCACCTGCGCAGCCATTACCACAGAATAACGTGATATTCTTAGACTGATTCAGCAGTTCAGCAAGTTTTTCGATTTCACTTCGCTGAGGCATAATCAGTGGAGCTTGTGGCTGATACCACGTTTCTTTCGCTGACTCTGGCGCATCTTTTAGCGCAACATCACCCGGTATCACAACAACGGATACCCCTTTATTCAGAATCGCTTTACGCATAGCGATACCAAGAACTTGTGGAATTTGCTCTGGATTAGAGACCATTTCACAATAATGGCTGCACTCGCGGAATAATTCAGTTGGATGGGTTTCTTGGAAATAGTTACTACCAATTTCACTGGATGGGATATGAGCTGCGATCGCTAATACGGGCACTCGATTACGGTGGCAATCATACAACCCATTTATAAGGTGCATATTTCCTGGCCCACAAGAGCCCGCACAGACGGCTAAATTGCCGGTTAACTGAGCTTCTGAACCCGCAGCAAAAGCAGCAACTTCCTCATGGCGAGTACCTAGCCACTCAATAGCGCCTTGACGACGCAAGCTGTCGGTTAAGCCATTCAACGAGTCTCCTGTAACGCCCCAAATACGTTTAACACCTGCATTATCAAGTACTTTTGCAATATAGGATGCAACACTCTGTTTTTTCATAATGGCACTCTTTTAAGTCGGATGTGGTACCCTTGATATCTTGCAGTTCAAAATATGAAAGGGACCTTTTTAGATGTATAGCAACATTCAAAATAGAATCTTGTCATACTCGCTTATATCAAACTCAATATTGACAATAAATTGATTGTAACTAAGTAAATTCTTCATTCCTACTCATCAAATTAAATATAAGACAGAACAGCATAATCCACCGTTATTATCAAAAGAAGAGGATAGCAACAAGATAAATAAACAGGCGAGTTATTAACAACTTAAATACAATGAGAGCATCAGAAAAGGATTAGATTATCTTCATATATTATTCATCGCAACAGCGCCATTATTTCAACAATATTAAATCGCTAGCCTTATATATATTTATGACAGACTGAAACTTGCCAAATGAAATGGTATTGAATTGATTTAAAACAATTTATTTTCAGCCCATTTATTATCCAAATTCTATTTTTTCGAATATTCGGCTCAATCGTCTAGCCACCAACACAAAACCCTGCAAAGAAAAATGAATTGGTATAAAACACCTTCATTTTACATTTATCCGATATTAATGTAGTATTGAATGTGTATTTATTAATTCAAGGTGGTTTTCTTGCTGTATTTACAACACAAGTACTCTCATTTCTCTACCCATTACATACCTGCTTTAGCCTGTTATTTCAGCGCTACATAAAAACACTAAAAACTTATCTATTGCGAAAACAACGTCTATTCTAAATAATAAGGTTTTATATTTTCCGATGTATGAAAACCCATATCTTAAGTGCTGTTGTTTCGATTATTGAAATTAAAATAAGAGGATGGTTTCATGAGATTCAAGAAGAAAAAAGAAAAACCGTTAAATATTAGTGATATTACTATTATTGATGACGGTAAACTCAAAAAAGCAATTACCGCGGCTTCGCTGGGTAATGCGATGGAATGGTTTGATTTTGGGGTATACGGTTTCTTAGCCTATGTTCTAGGTCAGGTTTTCTTTCCAGACGCATCACCGAGCGTCCAGATGATTGCCGCATTAGCCACGTTCTCCGTGCCTTTCTTAGTTAGGCCATTAGGTGGGGTCGTTTTCGGTATCTTAGGTGATAAGTACGGCCGTCAAAAAGTCCTTTCGATGACAATTATCATTATGGCAATCAGTACCTTCTGTATCGGTTTGATCCCATCCTATGAGAGCATCGGTATCTGGGCGCCAATTCTGTTATTAATTGCTAAGCTAGCTCAAGGTTTCTCGGTAGGTGGCGAATATTCTGGTGCTGCAATCTTCGTTGCAGAATACTCACCAGACCGTAAACGTGGTTTTATGGGCAGTTGGTTAGATTTTGGCTCTATCGCTGGTTTCGTTTTAGGTGCGGGTGTCGTTGTCCTGATATCGAGCATTGTTGGAGAAGCCAACTTCCATGATTGGGGCTGGAGAATTCCGTTCTTCTTAGCATTACCGTTAGGGATCATCGGGTTATATCTACGTCATTCACTGGAAGAAACTCCTGCGTTCCAACAACATGTTGAATCGTTAGAAAAACAAGATAAAGCCAATATTCAAAATCCACCAAAAATCTCAGTACGTGAAGTGGCGACTAAGTATTGGAAAAGCTTGATGATTTGTGTTGGCTTGGTTATCGCAACCAATGTGACTTACTATATGTTGCTGACCTACATGCCAAGTTACTTATCACACAACCTGAATTATTCTACTGACCATGGTGTGCTAATTATTATTGCAATTATGATTGGTATGTTATTTGTTCAACCAATTATCGGTTTAACCAGTGATAAAATTGGTCGCCGCCCATTTGTTATTACCGGTAGTGTCGGTCTGATTTTATTGGCATACCCTGCATTTATGTTAATCAACAGTGGTTCTGTTGGCTTAATTTTCCTAGGTTTATTAATTTTAGCGGTGCTGTTGAACTGTTTTACCGGGGTTATGGCTTCCATTTTACCCGCGATTTTCCCGACACATATTCGTTACAGTGCGTTAGCGATTGCCTTTAACATTTCAGTATTAATTGCCGGTGCGACACCGACTGTTGCGGCATGGTTGGTCGAATCAACCACTGACTTATATATGCCAGCTTATTACTTAATCGTGATTGCTTTAATTGGTTTATATACGGGTATTAGAATGCCAGAAACAGCGAATAAACCATTGCGTGGTGCAACACCTGCGGCATCAGATAAAGCCGAGGCAAAAGAAATTCTTAGCGAGCACTTTGACAATATTGAGCAGAAAGTTGAAGATATTGACCAACAAATTGCTGAGCTTGAGAAAAAACGCCAATCCTTAATCAATCAGCATCCTAAATTAGATTAAACATGAAAGGGCCGGTAAACGGCCCTTTGTTTTGATTCCAACAAAAACTTCAACCAAGGAGGGAGGCGGTGGCAGCCAAACAAGTTTGTCATCTTATGTG
The DNA here is from genome assembly GCF_028479545.1 of Providencia sp. PROV201. NCBI lineage: Bacteria > Pseudomonadati > Pseudomonadota > Gammaproteobacteria > Enterobacterales > Morganellaceae > Providencia > Providencia sp. PROV201. The sequence goes on along the minus strand of NZ_JAMPNW010000006.1, from coordinate 73,226 downwards.
GTTTCGTAATGATTTACGGGTCACTGATAACAAAGCGCTTTCCTCTGCGTGTGTGGATCCTCAAGCTAAGGTTATTGCTCTCTATACGGCAACACCAGAGCAGTGGCAACAACATGATATGGCTGAACGGCAAATTTCATTCATTCACCAGAACCTTGTTGAACTGCAGAATTCACTTGCTGAGCTTGGTATTCCACTGGTTTGTCAAACTGTGGCTAATTTTGCCGACGCAGCGCAATGGGTACTCGATTACGCAAAGGCGCAACAGGCTGATGCCCTGTTTTTTAATCGACAATATGAATGGAACGAAAAACAACGGGACGAGTGGTTAATCAATCAACCTCATGAGTTGCATATCCATGCTTTCGATGACTATTTATTACTGCCCCCCGGCTCCGTAACTACCCAAAAAGGGGAGATGTATCAAGTCTATACCCCTTTTCGCCGAGCTTTCATCACCCAACTTACCGTGACAGATTGTCGTTCACTGCGTGCCCCAGAAAAACGAGCGGTCGCCATCAACATTGATAAGACTTTACCGTTATTTCCGCATCAACCCATTGAAGACTCAGCACAATTTCCTGCTGGTGAAAAATCTGCTTTAACGCGACTCAGGCAGTTTTGTTCCCAGAAAGTCGTCGGTTATAAAAACGATAGAGATATTCCTTCTATTGATGGTACCAGCCAATTATCACCTTACCTCGCGGTGGGGGTGCTGTCCCCTCGCCAATGCTTCAACCGATTACAAGCAGAAAATCCCCAAGTGTTGGATTACCCAGATAGCGGGGCATTCACTTGGTTAAATGAATTAATTTGGCGTGAATTTTATTCGCATCTTTTAGTGGCATTCCCACGCCTATGTCGCCATCAGCCATTTATTCAATGGACACAACATATTCACTGGAATGATTCTTCAACCGATTTTGCAGCATGGAAAACGGGACAAACGGGTTACCCAATAGTGGATGCCGCTATGCGCCAACTAAATACAACAGGTTGGATGCATAACCGCCTACGTATGATTGTCGCCAGCTTTTTAGTCAAAGACTTACTGATTGATTGGCGAAAAGGTGAAAAATACTTTATGAGCCAACTGCTTGATGGCAGTTTAGCCGCAAATAACGGTGGGTGGCAGTGGTCTGCCTCGACTGGTGTTGACGCTTCTCCTTGGTTTCGTATCTTTAACCCAACCACTCAAGGGCAAAAGTTTGATGCACAAGGGGCTTTTATTCGCCATTGGTTGCCAGAATTACAGCAAGTTCCCGATAAGTATATTCATACACCCCATGAATGGGCGGTGCTCAGCAGTACACCGATTAATTATCCAGAACCAATTGTTGACCATAAACAAGCCCGTCTCGCCACTTTGGCGGCATTTGAAGCAGGTAAGCGTAATAGTTTGAAGCAATAAATCGTTTAAAATACGATAAATAGCAAAGTTATTATTTGCTTTAAGAATTATTATAGCGCTTCAATCATAAGGAGCAGATATGAGCGTTATTTTACAAGTTGATTTCCCGTATCAAGGGCCTTGGGGTGCAGAAATGACCGCGGCAATGGATGAATTAGCCAATTCAATCAACCAAGAACCTGGTTTTGTGTGGAAAATTTGGACAGAAAACCAACAAACTCAAAAAGCCGGGGGCGTTTATCTGTTTACCACTGAAGCCGATGCCAAAGCATATCTACAAAAACACAGCGCACGCCTGAAATCTTTCGGTATCCCTGAAGTACGTGGTGAAATTTTTGCAGTCAATAAGGCGCTTAGCCAATTGAACCAAGCGCAGTTTTTAGTGCAATAATTTTTAGTACAATAATTTTCAGTTCAATAAATAGCTATTGGCACTGAAATTCAAACAACATCACATCTGAGGTAAATGAGCCATCTGCTTGTACGGCAAAGTGGCTTTTTACCTCATCACTTAATGTTCCTTGGTAGTGGCGGATAGCTTCAACGAGTGCCTGTGGTGTACGCATCCGTTCGACCCAACTGGTAAATTCCAGCGCTAAACGGAAACTTTGTACCCGCTGAACAAATAACCCTGCATTATTAAACATGCCTGACCATTCCCCAGCGGAATAATCACGAATATGTGAAGTATCCCGAAGCACTTCGACATTTTGTAAGTAAATATCCAATAATGGATGCCCTGGTGATACCACATCAATAAAGATACCTTTTCCACCCGGTTTGAGCACTCGGCGCACCTCACGCAGTGCTTGTTCCACATCGTGCCAATGGTGTGCAGAGTAGCGGCTAATCACTCGGTCAAAACCATTGTCATCAAACGGTAGAGACTCCGCAGTCCCTTTGCAGGTGGTGATATTATTTAACTTACGTTCTTGTGCATTTTTAGCCACAACATTGAGCATTGAGTCCGACAAATCATAAGCCGTCACTGACTTCACCAACGGCGCTGCATGGAAGCTGGCATGCCCTGCTCCACAGCCAAGGTCTAGCACGTCCTCGTCCTGACAACCTTGTAGCAATTGTTGCAAAACAAGTAAGTCTTCACCTTGTGCATGAACTTGGCTGGTTAAATACGAGTTGGCTTGCTCATCAAATTGTTGATAAACCGCTTGATGGTGCGTTTTCATCTTTGTTTCCTTACATTCAGTTGGTGATTTCCTCATCACAACAGAAAATGATTGAAAAAGCACCTATTAGCTCGACAATTAATTCATACCGTATAATGACTAGTGAAAATCCCCTACACGACGCTCCACCAGCGTTAAAATACTGTACAACGCCACAACGGTATCGTCCTGATTAAACACTTGCACATCCCATTCAACAACGCCATTAGGTTTGTCTTCAGCAAGTTTCTGCGTTTTCTTGATCTTTTTCTTGCACGTTAGGCGAACTTGTATGGTGTCTCCGATTTTTACAGGTTCAATGAAACGCAAGCTTTCCATGCCATAATTGGCGATCACGGGCCCAACACCAGCATCGACAAATAACCCTGCGGCGGCGGAAACGACAAAATAGCCGTGCGCAATCCGTTCACCAAATAGCGACTGTGCTGCGCCAATTTTATCAACATGAACATAAAAATTATCACCGCTGAGACAGGCAAAATTAGCAATATCGGCCTCTGTAACGGTACGCCTTGCGGTCAGTAACGTGTCGCCAATCACTAAATCTTCAAAGTGTTTACGGAATGGATGGACCGCATCAGCGATGGTATCTGCCCCACGGAGCCATTGCTTGGTAATTGCCGTTAGCATCGAAGGGCTACCTTGGATGGCAGTACGCTGCATATAGTGTTTGACTGCTCGCAAGCCACCTAGCTCCTCACCACCACCCGCACGCCCTGGGCCACCGTGTACCAGTAGCGGAAGCGGTGAACCGTGGCCAGTGGACTCCGCGGCTGATGCTTCATTTAAAATTAGCATCCGCCCATGAGCTCGCGCACTCGCGCGAATGACCGTTTGCGCGACTTGTGCATCAGCAGTGACTAACGTCCCCGCAAGGCTCCCTCCACCTAAAATCGCCAATTGCACCGCCTGTTCGATATTCTCATAGCTCATTAACGTGGCGACTGGACCAAAAGCCTCGATTTCATGTACTGCTGTAGATTTAAAAGGCTCTGCACAATACAACAACGTTGGTGGATAAAAAGCCCCATGTTGGCTATCTGCACCAATCACATCCAGCTTTTCGAATTGCCCACCACATAAGACATCACAGCCATGATCACGTAAATAATTTACTTTCTCTTGTACGTCTTGGCGCTGTTCTAAGTTAATCAATGCCCCCATTCTGACCCCTTCAACCGCAGGGTCACCCACTGTTGTAGCGGATAGGCGTTTCAATAATGCCTGCTTCACATTTTCGAGCTGATTTTTGGGCACGATAACGCGGCGGATCGCGGTACACTTCTGGCCTGCTTTCGCGGTCATCTCACGAGCGACTTCTTTAATAAATAAAGCAAATTCAGGCTGCTCTGGCTGAACGTCATCGCCTAAAATTGCACAGTTCAGTGAATCCGCTTCCATTGTAAAAGGCACTGATTTGGCAATAATACGTGGATGCGATTTCAGCTTTTGCCCTGTACTAGCGGACCCTGTAAAAGTCACCACATCTTCAAAATCAAGGTGTTCAAACATATCGCCAACACCACCGCAAACCAGTTGAATTGCGCCATCAGGTACCAAGCCGCTATCAACCATTAACTTCACCATCGCCTGTGTTAACTGTGCTGAGGCGGTTGCAGGTTTGATGATGGCTGGCATGCCAGCAAGCCATGTTGGCGCCAGTTTCTCTAACATTCCCCAACAAGGGAAGTTAAATGCATTAATGTGCAGGGCAACGCCACGGCGAGACGTTAAAATATGATGGCCAATAAATTGCCCTTGTTTCGATAACGGGATCATTTCTTCTTCTGGCCAAATCGTGTCATCTGGTAGCTCACGGTTAGCGAGACCCGAATAAGAAAACAGTGTGGCAATTCCCCCTTCGATATCTACCCAGCTATCCGCTTTGGTTGCGCCAGTTTGAGCCGAAATCGCATATAACTGCGCTTTATGTTCCAGTAGATATTTTGCGAGTGCCTTAAGCATCTGCCCGCGTTGCTGGAATGTCATCGCTGACAATATTTCACCTCCCACTTGGCGGCCATACTGTAAGCTTTCTGCTAACGGCAACCCTTCAGTCGTCACCGTATATAAGATTTCATTCGTTAGTGCATGGTGAATTTTTCGCCCTGCGCCCTCACCTTGTACCCATTTACCCATAATGTAACTTGTTAAATGCTGCATATTCCTCTCCAGAAATAAAAACACCAAATCAAATTAGATGACAAATATGTATCATAAAAATAAGCATAGAAGCTAATTTAAATTTAACAAATTAAGAACAATTTTGTCTTAAATGCTTATTTCCATCAAAACCACATAAAAATAAATAATATTAACTAATTGTTTTTATTTGAGTTTAATTTATTGATTGTGAAGCCACTCGCAAAACAGGGTTAATAAACATTGATCTTTTTGTTAACAGTTTCTAGCATTGATGTTAAATATATATGATTCATTATTCATACAAAATAAAACACAACCGAATCACTTAATGGAAAAATCAATGAGCGAGCAAAATCAGGCTAACTTCGAAGCCAAAATCGAAGCCGATATTTCCATCGAGCCCAAGGATTGGATGCCCGATGCGTATCGGCAGAACCTTATCCGCCAAATTGGCCAACATGCCCATTCAGAAGTCGTCGGCATGCTGCCAGAAGCAAATTGGCTGACACGCGCCCCGACACTCCGTCGGAAAGCGATTTTACTGGCCAAAATTCAAGATGAAGCAGGCCACGGTTTATATCTATATAGCGCTGCCGAAACCCTTGGTTGCTCTCGTCAAGATATCTACCAAAAGTTACTTGATGAAAAAATGAAATACTCCTCCATCTTCAATTACCCCACGTTAAGTTGGGCAGATATTGGCGTAATTGGCTGGTTAGTCGATGGTGCGGCAATTGTGAACCAAGTAGCACTGTGCCGTGCCTCTTATGGCCCTTATGCACGAGCGATGGTGAAAATCTGTAAAGAAGAAAGTTTTCACCAACGCCAAGGTTATGAAGCTGTTATGGCACTCGCAGAAGGCACCGATGAACAAAAAGCGATGCTGCAAGATGCGATAAACCGCTTTTGGTGGCCCGTCCTCACGATGTTCGGCCCCAATGATTCTGACTCCCCGCACAGCGCTCAAAGCATGGCTTGGAAAATCAAGCGTTTCAGTAATGATGAGCTACGACAAAAGTTTGTTGATAACACTGTTCCGCAAGTGGAAGCGTTAGGTATGACGATCCCTGACCCGGATCTGGTTTGGGATGAAGAACTTGGTCATTACCGCTTTGGTGAAATCGATTGGGAAGAGTTTTATCAGGTGATTAAAGGCAATGGCATTTGTAATCACGAACGCCTTAGCGCTAAGCGCAAAGGATGGGAAGACGGCGCATGGGTACGTGAAGGTGCAATGGCACATAGCCGTAAACAAAAATCCGTTAAAACTGCGGCTTAATCACTGACCATTTTACGAAAAGGAAAACACCATGAGCAATCAAGATTGGCCTTTATATGAAGTTTTTGTCCGTAGTAAGCAAGGGCTTGCGCATCGCCATGTTGGCAGTTTACATGCTGCTGATGACCAAATGGCACTGGAAAATGCACGCGATGCGTATACAAGACGTAGTGAAGGCTGCTCAATTTGGGTGGTGAAGGCCGCACATTTAATTGCCTCACAGCCCGAAGACAAAAGCACGTTCTTCGACCCTGCGGACACCAAGGTCTATCGTCACCCAACTTTCTATACCATCCCTGATGGCATCAAAAATATGTAAGGAGCTTGCCATGAACCAACAAGAACAGCTCCACCATTACACATTACGCCTTGGCGATACCCCCTTAGTTTTAGCGCAGCGCCTGTGCGAGTGGTGCGGCCATGCCCCTGAGCTCGAAATTGACCTAGCGCTATCGAATATCGGCTTAGATTTGCTAGGGCAAGCGCGTAACTTTTTAAGCTATGCCGCGCAATTAAAAGGGGCTGGGTGTGATGAAGACACCCTTGCCTTTTTGCGCGATGAACGAGAGTTCAGCAATTTATTACTGGTTGAGCAACCCAACAATGGCTTTGATGACACTCTAGTGCGCCAATTTTTTATGGATGCTTATCATGTTCCATTATATGAAGCGCTAATTCATAGCCGTGATGAACAACTGTCAGCCATTGCTGAGAAATCCCTCAAAGAAGCCGTTTATCACTTGCGTTTTAGCCGTGGTTGGATGATCCGTTTAGGGGATGGCAGTGAAGAAAGCCATCAACGGATCCAACGTTCAGTCAATGAGTTATGGCGTTTCACTGGCGAACTTTTCCATGCTGATGACGTTGAAATCACACTCAGCGAAGCAGGTATCGCCGTTGACCCGCGCACTTTACAAGCCGCATGGGTTAACACCATTAACGAAACATTCACTGAAGCGACCCTCACTATACCGGAGAAAAACGCGTATCGCTTAGGCGGCAAGCAAGGCAGCCATACAGAACACTTGGGCTTGTTATTAACGCAATTGCAGTTTGTGCAACGCGCTTACCCGAACAGCCAGTGGTGATGTTATGGAACAGAGACTGCAATATAGCGAGCTTCAATCGCCCCAGGTTCACCAGATCTGGCAACAGCTTCACCAAATACCCGATCCTGAGCTACCCGCACTCTCTATTACTGATCTCGGCATGATCCGCAATGTGCTACCTGCGGCTCAGGGCTGGAAAGTTATTTTTACACCTACCTACTCAGGTTGCCCAGCAACTGAATTTTTAATCAATGAAATCAAAACTGTTCTAGGTAATGCCGGTTTTCCAAACATCGACATCGAAATTCTGTTAACCCCAGCTTGGACAACAGATTGGATGAATCAGGATGCGAAAAGGCGCTTGCGTGAATTCGGTATCGCACCACCACAAGGTACGTCCTGCGAGCACCCAGAACACAAAGGTGCGGTTCGTTGCCCACGTTGTGACAGCGAGCAGACCGAAAAAATTAGTGAATTTGGTTCCACTGCATGTAAGGCATTGTATCGATGCACTGAATGCTTAGAACCGTTTGATTACTTTAAATGTATTTAGGGGCACCCATATGACTGTATTTCATCGTTTAAGTATTGCTGCCATTGAGCGTGACACCCCTGAAGCTGTCGCCATTACTTTTAACGTACCAGATGCATTACGAGAGCAATATCATTACCGCCCAGGGCAACATCTCACACTGAAGGCCTCTATTAATGGCGAAAACCTACGTCGCTGTTATTCCATTTGCAGTTCACCGGATGAAAACACACTAAAAATTGGGGTGAAAGCCATTTACGAAGGGCGCTTCTCTAATTTCGTTAACCAAGAGCTACAAGTTGGCGATAGCCTTGATGTCATGGTTCCCCAAGGGCAATTTGGTTACCAGCCAGAGGCAGATACCCACGCACACTACCTTGCCGTTGCTGCAGGCTCTGGGATCACACCATTGCTCTCCATCATTAAAGCCACATTACAAACTGAGCCAAAAAGCAGTTTTGTGTTGATTTATGGTAACCGCAATAGCCGCTCTGTGATGTTTAAAGAAAGCATCGCAGACCTGAAAAACCGTTTTTCTACGCGCTTTCAAGTTCTCTATTTATTTAGCCAAGAACAACAGGATAGCGAACTACTCAGTGGCAGAATTAGCCAACAGCAGCTCAGTGCATTAGGCAAAACCTTATTGAATTTTAAACAATTTAACCGAGCGTTTATTTGTGGGCCTGACAGCATGATGGATGAAGTGCATGACACTTTAGTCGGCTATGGCATGCCAAAGGAATATGTTCACACCGAGCGTTTCAACACTTCAGGCACCAAATTCAAACCCGCAACCGCCATGACTAGCGAAACACGCCAAGTCAGTATTCACCTTGATGGCAGAACCATGGACATTGCCATGGATAGCCAAGATGACAGTATTTTGGATGCCGCACTACGCCAAGGCGCGGATTTACCCTACGCCTGTAAAGGGGGCGTTTGCGCAACCTGCAAATGTAAATTGCGCTCTGGTGAAGTGGAAATGGGGGTCAATTACAGCCTTGAGCCTGACCAAATCGCTGCGGGGTACATCCTTAGCTGCCAAGCGTGGCCAAAAGGCGATGGTGTTGTTCTAGACTTTGACGTGTAGGAGCTGTAATGGAAAACCATTGGATTTTATCACAACAACATAACCGAGTTTTGACTCTCACGTTAAACCGTCCAGAAGTGCGTAATGCCCTGAGCACCGCTTGTTTAGAGTTGCTGGTTCAGCAGCTCGAACAAGCACAAATAAATGATGAGATCGGGGCGATCGTGATCACCGGTAATCCGCGTTTTTTCGCGGCCGGTGCCGACCTTAAAGAGCTACAGCAACAAACCGTTGCTAACGCGATCACCGATAAACGTCCCCAAGTTTGGCGCAGGTTATCGATGATATCAAAGCCCATTATTAGTGCTGCGAATGGTTATGCTCTAGGGGCAGGTTTTGAATTATTACTCGCCAGCGACATCATTATTGCCGGTGAATCAGCTCGCTTCGGGTTACCCGAAATTACTCTGGGTTTAATGCCAGGCGCGGGAGGAACACAGCGTTTAATCCGTGCGGTAGGCAAATCCCTCGCCATGCAAATGGTACTAACGGGTGAACCGATCAGTGCAAAACATGCGTTGCAAGCAGGCTTAATCAGCGAAATTTGTGTGGATAAATTAGTGCTAGAACGCGCCCAAAAACTGGCAGAGCGCATCGCGATGCATGCGCCTTTAGCCGTACAAGCCGCAAAAGCCTCACTGGTGCATTCTCAAGAAAACCACCTTACCGAAGGGTTACAACTTGAGCGCCAATATTTTGTGACTTTAGCGGGGACGAACGATCGACGTGAAGGGATCGAGGCATTCTTCGAAAAACGAAAACCTCAATTTACAGGACAATAATCATGACCAATGAAGCAATGATCCTCACTACGTTAGAAAATGGGGTTCTCACCGTCACTCTCAATCGCCCTGATAGATTGAATAGCTTTAATGATGAAATGCATCGCCAGCTCAGTGAAGCGATCAAAATAGCAGAACGCGATGAAACCGTACGCTGTTTAGTGATCACTGGCGCAGGCCGTGGATTTTGTGCCGGACAAGATCTGAATGATCGCAATGTAAGCGTGGGAAGTGAAGCGCCCGACCTCGGGTTCTCCGTTGAAACTTACTATAACCCCTTGATCCGTCGCCTAACCGCACTACCGAAACCGATTATTTGCGCGGTCAATGGTGTTGCCGCAGGTGCAGGCGCTGCCATTGCACTCGTGGGCGATATTGTTATCGCAGCAAAAAGTGCCAATTTTATTCAATCTTTTTGCCGCCTTGGCTTGGTTCCTGACTCAGGGGGGAGCTGGTTTTTACCTCAGTTAGCAGGCCATGCACGAGCAATGGGAATGGCGTTATTAGGCGACAAAATAAGTGCAGAACAAGCATTACAGTGGGGAATGATTTGGCAGGTGACTGAAAATGAAGAACTCATTAATACCGCTCAACAGCTTGCACAACACCTTGCAACCCAACCTACTTATGGCTTAGGGCTTATCAAAAAGGCCATTTATGCCGCAGCAACTAATACTCTTGATGAGCAACTCAACCTTGAGCGTGACTTACAGCGCCTTGGCGGGAGAAGTGAAGATTATCGCGAAGGGGTTAATGCTTTTTTAAATAAACGTGAACCACAGTTTAAAGGAAGATAATCATGACCTTACCTTTGAATTTAACCATCAACACCGTCGCGGTAATTGGCGCTGGAACCATGGGGATTGGTATAGCGCAAGTTGCCGCGAGCGCGGGTTTACGTGTCTTGTTGTTTGATGTTAACCAAGATGTCTTAAACCATAGTCTGTCAACGATGACCCTGCGTTTACGCAAACGTGTTGAGCAAGGAAAAGCAAAACCCGAGGTCACTGAGGCGATTATCGCAAAAATTGCAGTGGCAAAAAGCCTCTCGGCACTGTCGGATGCACAATTGGTAATAGAAGCTGTTGCTGAAAAACTTGAAATCAAACAAGCTATTTTCAGTGAACTTGAAGGCATTTGTAACGAAAAAACCATTTTTGCTAGTAATACTTCATCTTTATCAATTACCGCAATCGGTAAACAACTCACACATCCTGAGCGCCTTGCAGGGTTACACTTTTTTAACCCTGCTCCCGTGATGAAATTGGTTGAAGTGATCCGTGGGCTAGAAACATCAGATACAGTGATAAAACAGCTGAAAGAATTGACACTATCATTTGGAAAAGTGCCTGTAGTTTGTCGTTCAACTCCTGGTTTTATTGTTAATCGTGTCGCCAGACCATTCTACGCTGAGACATTACGTGCCCTTGAAGAACAAATTGCGTCTCCTGCCACATTAGACAGCGCAATACGTGACGCAGGGGGTTTCGCTATGGGGCCATTACAACTAACTGATTTGATTGGCCATGATGTGAACTATGCAGTGACTGAGTCGGTATTTCAGGCCTTCGGCTATGACTCACGCTTTCAAACCTCATTAATGCAATTAGAATTAGTCCAAGCTGGTCATTTAGGCCGCAAATCGAAGCAAGGGTTTTATCATTATGATGATAATAAACCTCAACCTTTACCCTCCGTTGCAGAAAAAATCCACCTTGACCAACCTCAAAATATAAAAGCTCGTGGCGATTGGCAGATATTTCCTGAGTTTGCGCAGCTTTTAACTGAAAATGGGATCTCTCTCGAAGGATTAACACAACATTCCGAACAATCCCCGACACTTATTGTTAATGACGTTATTATTATGTTAACGAATGGTGAATTGACATCATCACATGCGCAAACACAAAAACAAGCCGTCGTGCATTTTGACTTATCGGCAAATTACCTTGCCGCAACAACCATCACGTTAAGCTGTGCAGCACAAAATAATGCGCAACAAAACCAGCAAGCTATCGCGTTTTTTCAATCATTAGGGAAACACGTGATTGTATTACCCGACTACCCAGCGCTGTTAACCATGAGAACGGTCGCGATGTTATGCAATGAAGCGTTAGATATCGTCAATAAGGGGATAGCAACTGCTTTAGATACCGATAATGCCATGTGTTTTGGGGTGAATTACCCCAAAGGCCCACTTGCTTGGGGTATGCAACTAGGCTGGCAACGCGTGCTGTCAGTTCTTGAAAATTTGGCTCAGTTTTATGGGGACACCCGTTATCGGCCGAACCCGCTTTTAAGGCAATTAGCAGCGGGTTATCAATCTTTAACTTTCAAGGAGATACCATGATTTCACTGCCAAACGAGACGCTAGCTCAGCAATCAGCTCACATTATGTACCGTGATGATGCATGCGCAAAAGCTATGGGTATGTCCATTGAAAAAGTCGAAGAGGGCTTTGCGCAATTGAAAATGCCTATCACAGCAAAAATGCTTAACGGTCATAAAACCTGCCACGGTGGGCAGCTATTTAGCCTTGCCGACACTGCATTTGCCTACGCCTGTAATAGCCAAGGGCATGCCGCTGTTGCCTCAATGTGTTCCATTGATTTTATTCGTCCCGGTTTTGAAGGTGACTTACTAACCGCCACCGCCACAATGCAACACCAAGGCAAACGCAACGGTTTATATGAAGTCGAGATAACGAACCAAGATGGCAAAACACTCGCGCTATTCCACGGTCGTTCTCATCGGTTAGGCCATCGTTTAACAGGAGAACAATCATGATAGATGCGTTTATTTGTGATGGTGTCCGCACCCCAATTGGCCGCTACGGTGGCGCTTTGTCACCATTACGTCCTGACGACCTTGCCACAGTGCCATTAAAAGCCCTAATGGAGAGGCACCCACAACTTGATTGGTCATTGACTGATGACATTATTTTGGGTTGCGCAAACCAAGCAGGAGAAGACAACCGTAATGTGGCACGTATGGCTGGGCTGTTATCCGGGCTCCCTATTTCCGTTTCTGGAACCACCATTAACCGCCTATGTGGCTCTGGGCTAGATGCCATTGCATTAGCGGCAAGAAGTATCAAAGCTGGAGAGTCTGGGCTGATGATTGCCGGAGGTGTTGAGTCCATGAGCCGAGCACCGTTTGTCATGGGCAAACAAGAATCTGCATTCTCACGCCAAGCGCAAGTGTTTGATACCACTATTGGTTGGCGGTTTATCAACCCACTAATGGAACAACAGTTTTCCACAGATTCGATGCCAGAAACTGCGGAAAATGTGGCTGAAACCTACAAAATTAGCCGTGAAGACCAAGATGCTTTTGCATTGCGCAGCCAACAACGCACCGAAACTGCAAAAGTTAGCGGCATTTTTGCGCAAGAAATCATCCCTGTTACGGTCAAACAGCGTAAAAGTGAATACGTCGTCAGCGAAGACGAACACCCAAGAGCAGAAACGACTTTTGAACAACTACAAAAACTAAAAACGCCATTTCGCGATAACGGAACGGTAACAGCGGGTAATGCCTCCGGTGTTAATGACGGGGCTGCCGCACTGATTATCGCATCCGACACGATTGCCAAGCAGCAAGGGTTAACACCACGGGCTCGTATCATCGCTACAGCTACTTGTGGAGTCGAGCCAAGGTTGATGGGCATCGGCCCGCTGCCTGCTTCGCAAAAAGTATTAAAAATGGCAGGGCTCACCATCGAACAAATGGATGTTATCGAATTAAACGAAGCCTTTGCCGCACAAGCACTTGCCGTTTTAAGGGGGCTTGGTTTACCTGATGACGCCTCACACGTTAACCCTAACGGAGGGGCAATTTCGCTAGGTCATCCACTTGGAATGAGTGGGGCAAGGCTTGTTATTGCTGCTATCAATGAGCTGCACCGCAAACAAGGTCGTTATGCATTATGCACCATGTGCATCGGCGTTGGCCAAGGGATAGCAATGATTATTGAACGAGTCTGAACAACGTCTTATTACAAATAAAAAACAGCCTGAAACCCTACACCTGCTCAGGCTTATACCAGGAACGTCATTGATTAGCGTGAACTGGTAACCATAATAATTATGAGGACAGGCAATTATGAGCAATATACAAGATAGCATCGACCCAATTGAATTTGCATCGCGGGATGAGATCGAGTCTTTACAGTATTCTCGAATGAAGTGGACACTCACTCACGCCTATGAAAATGTACCCATGTATCGTAAAAAATTCGATGATGCGGGTGTACACCCTGACGATTTCAAACAACTGAGTGATATCGAAAAATTCCCTTACACGACCAAACAGGATTTACGTGAAAACTACCCATTTAGCACCTTTGCCGTGCCAATGGACCAAATCATCCGTATTCACGCCTCTTCGGGAACTACTGGCCGCCCAACGGTGGTGGGTTACACCCAACGAGACATCGATAACTGGGCTGACCTGATCGCACGTAGTTTACGCTCTGCAGGCACTGTCCGAGGCGATAAAGTCCATGTTGCTTACGGCTATGGCTTATTCACCGGAGGGCTAGGTGCCCACTATGGTGCGGAGCGCCTAGGAGCCGCGGTTATTCCTATGTCTGGTGGGCAAACTGAAAAACAAGCGCAATTAATCGCGGATTTCAAACCCGATGTGATCATGGTAACTCCATCGTACTGCTTAAGTATTATTGATGAACTTGAGAAAATCATGGGTGGAGATGCTAGTAAGTGCTCACTTAGATTAGGCGTATTTGGTGCAGAACCTTGGACTGAATCCCTCAGAACTGAAATTGAAACCCGCCTTGGTATCAAAGCATTAGACATTTATGGTTTATCTGAAGTAATGGGGCCCGGTGTTGCTATGGAGTGCGCGGATTCAGGCGAGAGCGGCCCAACGATTTGGGAAGACCATTTTTATCCAGAAATTATTTCCCCCAATACCTTAAAAACATTAGGGGCGGGTGAGCATGGTGAGTTAGTGTTTACTACCCTTACAAAAGAAGCTATGCCTGTTATCCGTTACCGAACTCGCGACCTCACCCACCTCATGCAAGGGGTCAACCGTAATATGCGTCGAATTGGTAAAATCACCGGTCGTTCAGATGACATGATGATTATTCGCGGCGTGAATGTGTTCCCTTCTCAGATTGAAGAACAAATCATGCAATTTAAGGAGCTTTCTCCTCATTACCAATTAGAGATTGGTCGCCAAGGCAATATGGACAATTTATCTGTCCGTGTTGAGCTCAAACACCCTGAACAGCTCACTTATGATGAACGCTGTAATATCTGCCACCATTTAAAGCACCGAATCAAATCGATGGTGGGTATTAGCACCCGTATTAGTATTGTAAATTGCGGTGATATCCCCCGTTCTCAAGGCAAAGCAGAACGAGTAATTGATACTAGAATTGCGATTTAATTCAAATTATTAAGGCATATTGGAATGAACTACTCTGATATGCCTTAATCTCTGAGAAAGTGTTTAAAACAGGTAATGGAAGACAACCTTTAAATTTATGTCTACTATTCAGTAAGCCTTCTGATACATAAATTTTATAGATGAAATATAAATGGAAAATAAACTTAACCAATTCATACAACATGCAATAGCAAGCCAACCTATTAGCGGCACCTCTTTAATTAGCTCACTATATGGTGATGCTTTGCACCATCGTGGTGGCGAAGTGTGGTTAGGAAGCTTAACTAAGCTGTTAGAGCCGATGGGTTTTACTGATCGTTTTGTCCGAACGTCTGTTTTCCGCTTACAAAAAGAAGGTTGGCTTGATACAGAAAAAATCGGCCGTCGCAGCTATTACCGTATTTCTGAGCGCGGGCAAAGCCGATTTCGCCGTGCAGAAAATAAAATTTATCTCGCAGAACAACCTGATTGGGATGGAAAGTGGGATTTACTCCTTCTTGAAACCGCTGAAAAAGATGAAAAAATCAGGCTAAAAAAGGAACTTAGTTGGCTCGGTTTCGGGCAATTTAATACCTCACTCATGGCGGCACCAAGCTGTGCACAAAGTGATGTAGCCACGCTACTCAATGAACTCAATGCGACTGAAAATACAATTTATTTTCACGCAGATTACCCCTATAGCCGCTCAGAAAAAAACCTCAAAGAACTGGTTTCCCATGCTTGGTCTTTGCAAGAAATTTCAGAACACTATCACCAGTTTATTTCATTATTTAGGCCACTCGCATTACTGCTTAAAGAAAATATTGATGCGCAAATTTCCCCGGAACACAGCTTTCAATTACGTTTATTGCTGATCCATTTCTATCGTCGTGTCACGTTAAAAGACCCATTATTGCCAGACGAGCTCCTTCCCACACAATGGGAAGGTCATATTGCACGCCACCTTTGCACCAATATTTATCAGCGTATCGACCAAGCCGCGACCCAATACGTTTCTGAACAGTGCGAAAGTACGGTTGGTGAACTTCCTCAACCATCCAGCGCTTACTATCGCCGCTTTGGTGGTGTACTCCGAGAGCTCGCGGCCTAAAACCTCTATTACAGGAGCCCATATGCCTTTTTATCAAATCGATGGCATTACGCCAGTCGTCAGCCCTGAAAGTTTTGTCCACCCTACTGCGGTAGTGATTGGAGATGTTATTATTGGTAAAAATGTCTATATTGGCCCAAATGCCAGTTTACGTGGCGATTTTGGCCGATTGATCATCAAAGATGGCGCAAACGTGCAAGATAATTGTGTCATGCACGGTTTCCCACAGTATGAAACGATCGTCGAGGAAAATGGGCATATTGGCCATGGGGCTATCTTACATGGCTGCCATATCAAGCGTAATGCTTTAGTCGGGATGAACAGTGTGATTATGGATGGAGCAATAATTGGCGAAAACTCGATTGTCGGTGCTTGCGCCTTTATCAAAGCCGAGGCGATATTTGCTGATAATAGTCTTATCGTTGGTACGCCTGCAAAAGTACTTCGCACATTATCAGAAAAAGAAATTGCATGGAAAACCAGCGGAACTAAAGATTATCAAAACTTAGTCACGCGCTGCTTAAACACGTTTAAAGAAGTCGAGCCGCTCAAAGAAGTCGAAACAAACCGGCCAACCCTAAGTTTTGAGAATATTATTCCTAAATCCCAGCTATAAGCTAGATGGGGCTATAATACTTAGCCCCATCCATTAATTATTTCGCTTTACTGCCAAATGGTGGCTTAGCAAACCAAACGGTAATAATCAGCGCAATAAATACCCAACCGCATAACCAGAAGATCTCATTTGCAGCAATAATTAACCCTTGGCTAGTGATTTGCTGAGCAATAAAACCGGAAGTCTGTTCGGTACTCAGCCCATGAGCGGCCATTTCTTGATACATCCCTAAAGACTCAGGATTGTAATCGGTAATAAATTCCGTTAATTGGCTATGATGTACGGCTTCTCTATCACTCCACAACGTTGTGGTTATGGAAGTCCCTATTGAACCCGCTAAGGTACGGAAAAAGTTGGCTAAACTCGACGCCGAAGCGAGTTTTTCGGGCGGTAGGCCAGAAAGGGTTAATGTGGTCAGTGGCATAAAGAAGCAAGCCACCGCCATCCCTTGCACCAGTTGTGGCCAAACCACAGCAGAAAAGCCCATATCCGGTTCAAACGTATACGCGCGCCAGAAGAAACAAATTGCATAAAATACAAAGCTAAAGGTCACTATCCAGCGGATATCGAGAAAATCGGATAATTTTGCCACTGGAGCCGAGAACAACACAGGCAATAAACCAATGGGTGCCAATGCTAACCCTGCCCATGTTGCCGTATAGCCATACACTTCTTGTAAGAGCTGCGGCAACAATACAATAGCGCCGAAATAGGCCATATATGCCAAACTGACAGAAATCGTTCCGATGGTAAAATTGCGCGATTTAAATAACGATAATTCGACAATTGGGTTTTTGTCAGTAAGTTCCCAAATTACGAGGAAGACCAATGCAATCGCTGAAACAACGGCTAAGATAACAATTTCATTAGACGCCAACCATCCCAGCTCCTTACCTTTGTCGAGCAGAACTTGTAAGCAACCAACGCCCACCGAAAGTAGCGCCAAACCAATCACATTGAATGGGACTTTCACGATCTTCGACTCCATCCCTTTTAGGATAATAGAGCCAACAATAATGACGAAAATTCCCAAAGGCACATTCATAAAGAATATCCAGCCCCAATGGAAATTATCACTAATATAACCACCGAAAATAGGACCGAACACTGGAGCTAAAATGATGGTCATCGACCAAAATGCTAACGCCATATTTTGCATTTTCGGCGGGTAGCAACGCATAATAAGGCTTTGCGAAAGCGGGATCACCGGCCCTGCAACAGCCCCTTGCAATACGCGGTATAAAATCAGCATACCAAGGCTATCGGAAAACCCACAAAGTAATGAAAATAATGTGAAAAGTGCCGTTGCCCATAAGAAAACACGGATTTCACCAAAACGCTTCGCGAGGTAACCTGAAATCGCAATAGAAATCGCATTCGATACGCCAAACGAGGTAATGACCCATGTTCCTTGTGACATGGAAACCCCGAGATCACCGGCAATCGTCGGGATAGCCACGTTAGCAATCGTGGAATCAAGCACCTGCATGAAAGTTGCAAGGGACAACGCAATGGTTGCCCATACCAGTTTTGCACCCTTAAGTGGTTGAATATCTGCCACAACGGCTCCTTTCAAGCTAGTCTGCGTTATCGCTGATAATGGTGTCGATGATGTGGTCGACATCACTTAAGTTTAAGACCAACACATCACTTTCAAATGCTGGTACTGTACGCTGAACTTCCGCTAAAACAGGGCCATTTTGGTCTTTAATATCTATCGTGACATTCATGGACAACCCAATGCGCAGTGGGTGTTTCGCCACCTGCTCAGGGTCTAATTCAACACGTACAGGCAAACGCTGTACCACCTTAATCCAGTTCCCGGTTGCATTTTGAGCGGGTAATAATGAAAAAGCACTACCGGTTCCCATATCAAGCCCAACAACAGTGCCGTTATAAACGATATCCTCTCCGTAAAAATCACTATTGATAGTCACGGGTTGCCCAATACGGACTTTTTCCAGTTGGGTTTCTTTGAAGTTTGCATCTACCCAAACAGGCTGAACAGGCACAATGGCCATTAAAGAGCTCTGTGGGCTGACTTGAGAACCGACTTGAACATTACGCCGTGAAACATACCCCGTCATCGGGCTTTTAATTTCAGTACGTTGTAAGTTTATCCACGCACTGCGTACGCTATCAGCCGCTTGCTGAATTGCCGGTTGCTTTTTAAGCTCCGTGTTACGCAGCAATGCACGGTTGGCATTATATTGTTGAATAGAAATATCCAGAGCCGCCTGCGCAAGTTGTACGGCTTCTTGCGAATGCTGTAGGTCTTCCTTCGAAATAGTACCGCTACGCCCTAGCGCCACACGACGTTGATAATCTTTTTGCGCTTGCGCAAGTGTCACCCGGTTTTTTTGAATTTGCGCTTGATACTCATCACCATTGATATACAGCTCTTTGGTTTTGCGCACAGTTGTTGCTAAATCATGTTTGGCTTGTTCAAATGCTAATCGGGCATTAGTTTTATCCAATACAACCAATACGTCACCCGCTTTTACCAAGTCAGTATTTTCAAAGTTAACTTGAGTCACATTACCCGTTGTTTGCGCAACTATCGGGATCTGCAAACCGGATACATAAGCGTCATCGGTATATTCTTGAAAGCGTAAAACTAAAAACCAATAAACACCATAGGCTACAAATAATAGAACGATAATTATTGTGGCTACCACCATCCATATTGTTCTACGTTTTTCATTCGTCGTTTTTTGATTGTGTATTTCTGAATGGGTATCTTGACTCATAATAACTCTCAAGGTCTGAAATCAATATTAATTCTCCCTCTATATTCACGAAGTATATGTAATAAAGCAATAGCTAATAATTTACAATTAAATCAATTCCAACGAAAAACCATTAATGCATTGATATAAAACAAGTAATTATAAACAAACTGAGTTAGGTGTTAAATTGATTTTTATTATCAATTTAATCAAATCCGTTCCTAATTAGATTAATGATAAGAATTAAAAATAAAAAACATTAAATAACATTTATTTTTGATAGCAATTAGTCATTCAATTATTGATATTCTTTTTTTGATGTAATAACCCTATTTATTAGGCTATATTTATGATTCATTAACTTGAGACTTTAATTTTTGATCACGGGCTGCCGCTTGCTTTTTAATATAATTAATCGTCTCGATTTTCATTTTTGGCCTCATCAATACGATGCTTAACAGAGTAACAAAGTACGTGAGTCATTGCTGGCCTTTCGGCCAGCTTTTATCCCTTTACCAGTGCTTAATATTGCGGTCTTCTTTTGTCACTGAGGTTAATTTGGCGAGCTGAGGTAATAATTTACGTTTTAAATCATCCATCAAGCTATAAATCACAGGGACAAACAACAAGCTAAGGATCGTGGAGCTCAACAAACCGCCAATCACAGCGATGGCCATAGGGGCTCGAAACCCTGCGTCTGCCCCACTTGTTAGTACTAGGGGGATCATCCCTGCAATCATGGCAAAGGTCGTCATAATAATGGGCCGAATACGCTCTTGTCCTGCCTCAATAATCGCTTTTTCTCGCGCCATACCTGAACGTTGTTTTTCAAGAATGAATTCCACCAGCAAAATCGAGTTTTTCGTCACAATCCCCATCAGCATTAAAATACCAATAATGACAGGTAAATCGATCATCGCACCGTATAACACTAAAGCTATAATTGCCCCGCCAATCGAAAAGGGTAAGGCAACCAGTATGGTAATCGGCTGAATAAAATCTTTAAACAATACGATTAAAATAGCGAAAACCAGTAACACACTGAATACCATCGTAGTGCCAAAGCGTTCGAACATATCAATCATATATTCCATATCACCGTATTCCACTTGGGAAATACTGTGTGGCAGTTGTTGATACTCAGGAAGTTGCGCCACAATATCTAACGCTTCCCCTAATGTGAGCCCTTCCAAATTGGCTTCTATCGACATCTGTCTTTGGCGATTAATTCGCTCAATCTGGGAAGGGCCATCACTGGAGTCAATATTAGCAACAGATTTAATCGGGACGTTTTGCCCATTTTGGCTTCTTACATATAAATTATTCAGCACATCAATATTATTTTGCTGGGACTCCGGTAAAATCACCTGTACGGCTAATTGCCTATCTGGCAGATTAAACTTAGCGCTACGTGAATTTGCCTCCCCCATAGTCGCAATGCGTAGTGTGTTTGCAATCTCTTCCACACTGACGCCTGTTCGGGCAACATCTACCACATTAGGTTTAACAATCAATTCTTTACGTAATAGCGGTTTCATAACTTGGACATTTTTAAACCCATCAATTTTTGCCATTGCCTCGCGCAATTTTTGCATCGATTTTTCGAGTTGTTCAGGGTCACTCCCTGTAAACATTAACGAAAATTCTTTTCCCCCATTACTGTTGCTGAAAGTGTAACGTGCATCCGTTTTTTGGCTTAACCACTCAGAGATAGCCAGCTCAAATTCTTTTTGTGATAATTCACGCTCACTGGGCTCAGTTAAGGTTAAAATCATTTCGCCTTTGTGCTGAGCAACGCCTTCTGAATCATCCGCAATTCCGGCAATCGAGTAGGCCGATAAAATTTCCGGCCTATCTTTTAGCTGTTTGGCAATTTCATTAATTTTTTTCTGCGTTTGCTCAACAGGCGTTCCCGGTGGCAGCTCAATATTAATTTGGCTAACACTGATATCACCATCTGGCATGAACCCCACAGGCAAAAAACTGGTTATCGCCACTGAACCAAACAGAAACCCACCAGCTAGCATTGATGCGAACTTACGGTGTTTTAGTGTCATCGATAAAAAACGGGTATAACGCGCTATCCAATTTGCTGTTTTAACGCCTTCATGGGCACCTTTTTGTGGCAATAATACATAGGCTGCCATTAATGGCGTAACTAACCTTGCCACCAACAAGGAAGACAACACAGCGGCAGAAACGGTAATGCCGAATGGTACAAAATATTGCCCCACAAAGCCGCCAATAAAACTAACGGGTAAAAATACCGCGACAATCGTTAGCGTAATGGCAACAATCGCAAAACCTATTGCATCAGAGGCTTTCAATGCAGCAAGATACGGCCGCTCACCGCGTTCAATATATTTTTGGATATTTTCAATTTCAACAATCGCATCATCCACTAAGATGCCAATCACTAACGTCAGGGCCAGTAATGTGATGCTATTTAAGCTGTAATCAAATAACATCAAAATAAAAAAGGTCGGTAATATCGACAGAGGCAATGCCACTGCTGCCACCAACGTGGCTCGCCAGCTTTTCAAAAAGAAAAATACGATAACGATGGTTAAAAAGGCCCCTTCTAATAAGGTTTGAATCGTTAGCGTAAAGCTCGATTCCGTGTATTTGACCGTCGATGAAACCAAGCTTATTTCAACATTTGGGTTGGCTTTTTGTAGCTTTTCCAGTGCTTGTGCAACGCCCTGAGCTACTTTGGTATCGCTAGAGCCTTTTGCACGATATACCGCAAACCCGACAACCTCTTTACCATCAAGTTGCGAAATAGATTTCACATTTTTATGGCCATCATAAATATTAGCGATTTCCCCCAACCTGACAGATTTTTGGTTATCAATGGGTAGCATGATGTTTTTAATATCATCTACTGCCTGTTTTTCCCCTAAAACACGAATGGTATGCTGTAACCTATTGTATTTTGCATTTCCCCCAGCAGAATTCTGATGATTATTTTTTAATACTTCATTGATGCTCGCTATCGATAACTGCATTGCCGCAAGTTTATCTGCGTCCGGCTCAATGCGAATTACTCGCTCTGTATCCCCTAACCGACTGACCTTTTGCACCCCTGGCACAGTAATCAACTGCTTACTCACGGTGTCATCGACAAACCAAGACAAGTCGGCGATAGATTCAGTTTCAGATGAAACGGCATAACGTAAAATCGCCCCACCTTCGACATCAATACGGTTAATTAACGGTTCGTCGATAGTTTGCGGCAATTCCCCACGAATTTGCCCAATTTGTTCACGTACATCGTTAGTGGCGACATGGGCATCAACACTTAAATCAAATTCAATGGTTGTCGTTGATGCGCCTTCACTAATCGATGAGGTAATATGGCGGATACCGGGGATCCCAGAAACTGCGCGTTCAACTCGCTTTGTGACGGCATTTTCTAACTCTGTCGGTGATGAGCCATCCTGTGTGACAGTAACCGTAACAATCGGAAAGGTAATCACTGGGTTTGCTGTGATAGGTAATTGATTAAAAGAGAAAATCCCAGCGATTGTCAGGGCTAAAAAAATCACAATAGTTGGGATTGGACGCGTTATCGCCCAAGACGATAGCTGTAGCTTCATTGCGGTGCCCTTACAGGAACAACTTTATCATCTTCAGATAAAAAGGCTTGAGCGTAAGTCACCACGTCAAGGTTAGCCGCTAACGGGCTTAATATTTCAACATGACCATGTTGAATTTTACCTATTTGGACGGGCAGTTTTTCTACGCGCCCATCATTTGCCACACTAAAAATAAAACGTTGACCATCAGGCTCTGTACGAATCGCACTATAAGGCAGTGATATGTATTCACGCGGTGAATTGGTATAGGTCATCATCCCGATTTCCCCTAATCTCATCGATTGAACGGGTTCGGTCAGCGTCACTCTGATTTTTCCTAATTGGGTTAAAGCCTCTATTTTGGGTGATAAATAACGTAGTTTTCCCGAAATGACCGTATTGTTATTCACTTTCATCATAACGGGGTTATCCCCAAGGATGCGGGCTAATTCAGAGGGGTGTGCGAGGGCTTCAAACTCTAGCTCGTTATTTTCGATTAGTTTAAATAACAATGCGTTATCGGATAGCGTACCGCTCATTGCATGGCGCTCGCTGATCACACCTGCAACGGGCGCAATAATTTTTGCTTTATCTTCTTGGCTTTGCTCACGCCTTAGTTGGGCTTGTAATTGGCGTAATTCTGCCCGACTTGCTGTGAGAAGTGCATTTTGCGCTGCAGCTTCGTTTTTTGCTTTTCCAAAGTCATTTGCTGAAATAACTCCTGTTTTAGCCAGCGGAGACAAGCGCTGAAGCTCACTTTGTGACTGCCTACTGAGTGCTTCTTGCTGTTTGATATAAGCCGCAGCCTTATCAATTTCAGCTTTCAATTGTTGTACAGCAGCACTTTGGATTGGCGATTCTAAGGTGGCAAGCAATTGGCCTTTCTCCACCCACTCCCCTTCTTCCACAAATACTGCGGTGACGATTTGTTGTTGTAATGGCGAACCGATAGAAATTTCATTTCTCGCCACAAATTGGCCAGGAAGGCTAACCGCATCCGCAACTTTAATTTTTTGCGGATGCGTCACACTTAAGCGTATTTCTTCCGCTTGTACCCCTTGAGCCACTGCCATAATAAAACAGCATAAAATGGCTAAAAATGTATGTTTCATATAATTCAAATTTTTCTAGTTAACGTTGGCACTAGAGTAAATTTGCGCATCCCCAAACACCATAAACCAAAGTTAAACCTTAATTTTTCGTTAAGCTTGGTAAAAATGGTAAAAAGGGGGAGAACACTATAGGTGAAAATTCTTAGCTGAGATCAAATATTGCTCATAAATTAGTTAGCCCATTATTTATTTTTGATATGTTTTAGTGATAATATTCGCAAACAATATAATTATCATTCTCATTTATATTTCCTAGGGATAACTATGACTTCGCAATATCACTACACCCTGATTGCCGCCGGTGTTTGTGCGGCTTTATCTTCATTTAGTGCTACAGCAGCAGACAGTAAAACAGATACCATGGTCGTCAGTGCGTCAGGCTTCTCGCAACAACTGCGTGATGCTCCTGCTAGCGTGACTGTGATCACGGCAGACCAGCTACAAAATAAACCTGTTCGTGACCTCGCCGATGCGGTTAAAGACGTGGAAGGGGTAAGTATCGTTGGTGCTGCCAACAAACAAGATATTAATATCCGTGGCTTACCCGGCGAATACACGTTGATATTGGTCGATGGGCGTCGTCAAAATAGCCGTGAATCACGTCCAAATGGGAGTGGTGGTTTTGAAGCGGGCTTTATGCCACCTGTTGAAGCGATTGAACGCATCGAAGTGATCCGTGGACCTATGTCCTCCCTGTATGGTTCTGATGCGATGGGTGGTGTTATCAATATCATCACCAAAAAAGTGACCAATGAATGGCACGGTAGTGTGACAACAGGCGCGATTATCCAAGAAAATAGCGATAGCGGTAATTCAACCGACGGTAACTTCTACCTATCAGGCCCATTAATTCAAGATAAACTCGGCCTGCAATTATATGGTGGTGGGGACTATCGTCAGGAAGATAAAATCGCTGATGGCCATCACAAGAAAGATAATAAGAGCCTAACCGCAAAACTGACGTTTACCCCATCGACGAAGCCTTTCCAAAAGCATGGCGAACGCTCGATTACACCCCACCGGTTATCGGTGACGAATTTAAACAAGGCGGAGGCTCCCCTGCGCTATACCAATTTTTAACTGACACTATTCGCCCATGGGCAGAACAGCGGCTTCCTATTGATAAAAACAAGCAAACCCTATTTGGCCATTCATTTGGTGGATTATTCACCTTAATGGCATATCAACAACAACCGGATGATTTTCAGTTTTATGTTTCTGCCAGCCCGTCATTATGGTGGGGTAAAGGAAGTATGGTGGATTTAGCGAAGCTGACAGCTAAACAAACGGCTTCCCCCCTATTTGTGACTTTAGGCGGTTTAGAAGAGAGCCCTGATTTATCCAAATTGAGCGCCGAACAAGTACAAAATTACCAAGCGCGCAAAAGTTGGATTAGCACACGCCAAGTTTGCACTGAGATTGCAAACCACCAAAGGCACTGTGAATTTACCTTATTCGATGGCAAAAACCACGGTTCAGTGATCCCTGATGCCATCGATAAAGCCCTTGATGTCGCTAGCCAATAATACTAATTGATGGGTTTTAGGAGGTCGCTGTAAAGGTCTGCTAGAACCCCCTTTTCGCCAAATTCTTTGCGGATCCACTGCGTCACAAGCCCAGTAGCCGAATGTTGTGTGGCTAATAGCATATGGGAGTCTTGTCGTGGGTTCTGAATGTGTTTTGTTACCAACAGGCCGTGTTTAACATGTTCTTTAATCATATAATCAGGTAAAAAGCCAATCCCTTCACCGAGTATCTGACACTGGCATTTAGTATTAAAATCAGGAACTTGAATTGCTTCCTGCCCATGTAGTAGCCACCCCACCCGCTTATTAATGGTATGCGCGGTATCCTCTACCATAATATTTGGATAAAGACGCAATTGGCTCTCAGCGATGGGTTCTGGCATCAGCGCCAATGGATGAGTTGCCGCAATAGCAAATTGCCAATGGATCGCACCAATTTCAGTGTAATCAATCCCACCGCCATCCATCAACGTGCCTGGAGCACCAATCGCAATATCTGCATGATTATTAATAATGGCATCCCAAACCCCATTATATACCTCTGTTGTCACGGTGATGTGGCAGGTTGCAAACTGTTTTTTTAATATTTGCAGTAACTTAGCGGTATGATAAGGCGTATATAATAACTGATTAATACAAATACGCACCCGTGCTTCAATACCTTGCTCAATGGAATAAATACTTTTTTGAATGGAATGGAAACTATTAAGCAAATCGGTCGCTTTTCGATAAAAATAGTAACCCGCTTCTGTGAGTTCAATATTACGGGTATTACGAATGAACAATGCGACATCTAAATAAGTTTCAATACGTTTGATGGTATAGCTTACCGCGGAGGTGGTAACGCCTAATTCTTCCGCGGCTTTACTAAAACTCGCAAATTTCGCTGCTGTTGTGTAAGTCAGTAAGTTTTCTTCCGTAAAAATTGAGTTCATACCCACCACCAAGAGTGTTTAAATTTTAGACAAATTATCTTTTTATGTGAATAAAATTCAATAACGCAAAAATCAGATTATTTTTCGAGCATATTTTTATAGCTTAACAGAATTATTAACAACTGGAATAGATTAAATTTGATATATATTTTTCCCAAGTAAAAACCATACATTTAACGTCACTATTAATATTCGAAATACCTAATATTATTGAATTTAATAGGCAAACCAAGCATTAACATTCGATACAGATGAGATCAATAAAATTACAAATTTAACAAATTAAAAACTTTCAATTTGATGTCTATCACAGAACTGAGTAAATCATGATTTTCGATTTTAATTAACAAAAAAAATCACACAATTTGGGTCTAAAAATAGTCATAAACCATCAATAAACGATAAAAAAGGATGCTCATACGCACAAAAAAGCCAGATTATTGAATTTAATTCAACAATCAAACGCCTCATTGATGAATTAAATTTAAATGGATTCTTTTTATTAATGACAATTGCTATGCTCTACACATCATAAATAATCTTCAAATTGTCTTTATCTATGTTGGTAATAAAAACCAACCTAAGGGGAAAATGATGACCGCTAGTACTCTCGCTCACGATTTTTTAACCGCAGCTGAACAAGGACAATTAGAAATATTAAAAAGTTGTCTTGAAAAAGGTGTGGATATTAATACCACCAACCGCCAAGGCCGTACGGCGATTGTTAATGCAAGCCTGAATAAACATTATGAATGTGTTTCTTTCCTAATTAATGCAGGGGCCGATATTAATAAACAAGACCAAACATGTTTTAACCCTTTCTTATTAAGCTGCCTTAATGATGACCTCACGTTGTTGCGCATTGTCTTACCTGCAAAACCAAATTTAGATTTATTAACCCGTTTTGGTGGTGTGGGCATTACACCTGCAAGTGAAAAAGGCCACGTGGAAATTGTTCGTGAATTACTTGAAAAAACCGATATTAATGTCAACCACACTAACTTTGTAGGCTGGACACCACTATTAGAAGCTATCGTGCTCAATGACGGTGGCGAAAAACAACAGCAAATCGTTAAATTGCTATTAGACCATGGTGCAAACCCACACATGACTGATAAGTATGGTAAAAAACCATTAGAGTTAGCGCGTGAAAAGGGTTACAACGAAATTGTGGAGCTACTGATTGCCGCAGGCGCATAGCGAAATCATAGACTCTAAATAGGATAAGGAGGCATGTGAACGCATCCATATCTCATCGGCAAAGGTTATACGGGCTAACGGCTGATACACATTTTCTCAATTTGTTGCATCAGCCACAACCTCAAGGAACAGTAGAACAAGTCTTTAATAAAGCCATTAACTTTTCTATTGATAATGTACTTTATACTTTGCTTTGTTCTCAATTAGATAATGCACCAAATAGTTGCCGATTAATCAATAAAGACTTTTCTCTTTTCGATATTAAAGAAGGAGAAACCATTTATTTATTTAATAAAGAAATATTGATTGGCAGTCATTATTTAATATCATTTTCTTTATGTAAAGAATGGCAGCAACCTGTTATCAACTTTAGTGATAACAAACTTAAAAACCCAAATTATTTATTATATATCGAAGAGCAAAGAAATAATTTGGATTTAATCTTAACTGAAAATAAAAATTCTCTATTTAAA
The DNA here is from genome assembly GCF_028479545.1 of Providencia sp. PROV201. NCBI lineage: Bacteria > Pseudomonadati > Pseudomonadota > Gammaproteobacteria > Enterobacterales > Morganellaceae > Providencia > Providencia sp. PROV201. The sequence continues at coordinate 45,077 of NZ_JAMPNW010000006.1, read as the reverse complement.
TATCAGGGGGATAACTTTTTTTATCTCTCTATGACAGAACAATTGCTTCAATTACGCTCTGAATTGATTGAATCAATAATTAAGAAAAATAAAGAAAACATGACTCATGTGATCCGCCAGTTTGTTGGATTAGGTATCGGGCTAACACCTTCAGGAGATGATTACTTAGTTGGGTTAATGGCATTTTTATTATTAAACGGCCATCCAGTTGCCACTTTTTACCCTGATTTTTATCAAGGAGTAACCCACAGCCTAGGCCAGACGACACCAATCAGTGCCATCACATTAGAAAAAGCATTAAACCGAGAATTTCGAGAAAACATGCAGCAACTAATTCAATCATTAGTTGCTGCGAAAGAAACAGATATTTATCCACAAATTTTAGAGATTTTAAATATCGGGTCGAGTTCTGGCAGCGACATGCTATTTGGCTTGCGAGATGCCCTGTATATCACCCATTATTTCGGAGAAAACTATGTCGACTAAAGTTGTCATAAAAAAGAATACCTATTTTGATTCCGTATCACTGATGTCTATTTCGACAAAAGCCAATCAACTCGACAATGTTGAGCAAGCGTTTGTCGCGATGGCTACAGAGATGAATAAAGGCGTTTTACGTAATTTAGGGTTACTAACCCCTGAATTAGAAGAGGCTAAAAATGGCGATTTAATGATTGTCATCAAAGGCCCAAGCAATGAAGCGAACGACGCCACATTAATTGCTATCGAAGACCTATTTAATAAGAAAAACCAGGGCGGTGGGCAACATGAAGCCAAATACGCCACCATTAATTCAGCAAAAACACATATCCCAGATGCCAACCTTGCTGTCATTTCAGTCAATGGCCAGTTTGCTGCTCGTGAAGCGCGCATTGCATTAGAAAATGACCTCAATGTCATGCTGTTTTCCGATAACGTCTCCATTGAAGATGAACTCGCACTTAAACAGCTGGCTAGCAAGAAAGGCTTGCTGATGATGGGCCCAGACTGCGGAACCGCCATTATCAACGGTACTGCGCTGTGCTTTGGTAACAATGTACGCCGTGGCAGCATTGGCATCATCGGTGCATCCGGCACCGGTAGCCAAGAACTCAGCGTCCGTATTCACGAATTTGGTGCAGGCGTTTCCCAATTAATTGGTACCGGTGGTCGCGATTTAAGCGAAAAAATTGGCGGTATCATGATGATTGACGCCCTGAAAATGCTCGATGCCGATGATGAAACCCAAGTTATCGCACTGATTTCTAAGCCACCAGCTCCTGCCGTTGCCAAGAAAGTGTTAGAACAAGCGGAAAAATGCCACAAACCTGTTGTCGTGTGTTTCTTAGGTAGCCAACCGCTACCAGAAGATAAGCCGGGTCTAACCTTTGCACAAAGCACCAAAGAAGCAGCACTGAAAGCGGTTCTATTAACCGGTATTCGCAAAGAAGATTTAGATTTACACCCTCTTAATTTACCACTTATTGATGAAGTCAGAGCAAAACTGAAACCTGAGCAGAAATATATTCGTGGCTTATTCTGTGGTGGAACGCTATGCGATGAAGCCATGTTTGCCGCCTTGGAAAAATACGATGATGTTTACAGCAATATTCAGCCAAACCCTGACTACCGCTTAAAAGACCTCAACAAAAGTATTGCACACACCTTCCTCGATTTTGGTGATGACGACTTTACCAACGGTAAACCGCACCCAATGATCGACCCTACCAACCGTATTGAACGCTTATTACAAGAGGCTCGCGACCCTGAAGTTGGCGTCATTATGATGGACTTCGTTTTAGGTTTTGGTTCTCACGAAGACCCAGTCGGCGTGATGATAGACGCGATTAAAGAAGCGAAGAATATTGCCAAACAAGATGGGCGTGAACTAGAAATTTTAGGCTATGTGCTAGGGACTGACCAAGACACACCGTCGATGGATGCGCAGGTCAAAATGCTAACAGATGCCGGTGTTATCTGGGCAAGTAGCAGCACCAATACGGGTTTATTAGGGCGTGAGTTTGTATGGAAAGGGGAGAAAGCATAATGACTTCATTATTTAAGCAGCCATTAAATGTCATCAATATTGGCATCGAAATGTTCAGTGATGACCTGAAAAAACAGCATGTTCCGGTCACTCATTTAAATTGGACTCCTCCAGGACAAGGCAACGTTGCGGTTATTCGCGCCCTCGACCAAATTGAAGGTAATGCCACGCTACAAGAAAAAATTGCAGCGGCTAATGCCCAAGCACTTGAGCGTATTATTCAATCTCAGCCTGTGTTAATCGGTTACGACCAAGCGATTAACGTGGTTCCAGGCATGACCAAAAACACTATCCTGCACGCAGGCCCACCGGTTGCTTGGAAAGATATGTGTGGCGCGATGAAAGGTGCGGTGACGGGCGCGCTGGTTTTCGAAGGCTTGGCAAAAGACTTAGCTGATGCAGAACGCGTTGCGGCCTCGGGGGAAATCATTTTCTCACCTTGCCATGAACACGATTGTGTTGGCTCAATGGCAGGTGTCACTTCAGCATCAATGTTTATGCATATTGTTGAAAACAAAACCTATGGCAACCGTGCGTTTACTAACCTCAGTGAGCAAATGGCTAAAATCCTGCGTATGGGCGCCAACGACCAAAGCGTGATTGACCGATTAAATTGGATGCGTGATGTCTTAGGCCCAATGCTGCGCGACGCAATGAAAATCGTTGGTGAAATCGACCTGCGTTTGATGCTTGCGCAAGCACTGCATATGGGTGATGAGTGCCATAACCGTAACAATGCAGGAACAACCTTACTTATCCAAGCGCTCACGACTGGGATCATTCAAACTGATTTCTCTGTCGCGCAGCAAAAAGAAGTCTTTGATTTTGTTGCAAGCAGCGATTACTTCTCCGGCCCAACGTGGATGGCGATGTGTAAAGCTTCGATGGATGCCGCTCACGGTATCGAATACAGCACCGTTGTCACCACCATGGCGCGTAATGGCTATGAGTTTGGCTTACGTATCAGTGGGTTACCGGGACAGTGGTTCACAGGACCTTCTCAGCAAGTTATCGGCCCGATGTTTGCAGGCTACAAACCTGAAGACTCTGGTTTAGATATCGGTGACTCTGCAATCACAGAAACCTACGGTATTGGTGGTTTTGCTATGGCAACTGCACCCGCTATCGTGGCACTCGTTGGCGGTACGGTAGAAGAAGCGGTCGATTTCTCTCGCCAAATGCGTGAAATCACCTTAGGTGAGAACCCGAACGTGACTATTCCATTACTGGGCTTTATGGGTATCCCTACCGCTATTGATATTACGAAGGTTTCAGCCAGCGGTATTTTACCTGTTATCAACACAGCCATTGCCCATAAAGATGCGGGCATCGGTATGATTGGGGCAGGTATTGTTCACCCGCCGTTTGATTGCTTTGAAAAAGCCATGTTGGCCTACGCACAGAAATATGCTTAGTTTTCAATCATAAAAAAGACGCCCAACTCCGGTTGGGCAATAATAAAATATCAATACCCAAATTATTTACATACAGAAGTAAAACAAAAACTACTTTGTTGCGGCTTAAAATGAGTAAGCAGTTACCCAAAATAATTTAAGTTGCAGCAAGGCGGCAAACGAGGATATCTCAGGGAGCATACTTCAGTATGTGACCTGTGTAGCCGAGTGTAGCCAACACAGTTGCAGCTTAAAGTATGATGGGTAATGACGGGTATGGGAGAATACTTATGAGTATACTAAATATCAAATGGAAACGTGGGGACTTGGCCGCCTATTTTGGCTTAATGACCAATAACCTAACTAACCTACTCACCATGATGGGTCTCTTGATTTTCGTTGTCGGCATCCCATCAGAAATTGTTTACGGCCGTATCGCTCCTGCCTTTGGTTTCGCTGTTTTACTTGCCAGCGTAAGCTACGCTTACTTTGGCCAGCAAATGATAAAGCAAACTGGGCGCGATGACGTAACAGCGCTTCCATCAGGCCCGAGTGCCCCTTCTATCTTTACGGTGACGTTCTTAGTCATCATGCCTGTCTACCAGACAACACAGAATGCCGAGTTTGCGATCCAAATCGCACTAGTTTGGTGTTTTGTCGAGTCAATGATCCTCGTCGGTGGTTCTTTCTTAGGTGAAACCATCCGTAAAATGATCCCTCGCACCGTACTGTTATCCTGTTTGTCCGGTTTAGGATTACTGTTACTGGCGATGAACCCGATGCTGCAAGCGTTTGAAGCACCAACGGTTTCATTCATTGTGCTGTTATTAATTTTCATTAACTGGTTTGGTAAAAAACCGATTTTTGCTCGCATCCCAACTGGCTTATTGCTGCTAATTGCTGGTACCGTACTGGCATGGGCTTCCGGCTTGCAAAGTGCAGAAGCAATCAAAGATTCAATGGCATCATTTGGCTTCAACCCACCAGGTATCCATATTGATAGCTTCTTCCAAGGCCTTCCCCACGCTCTGCCTTACTTAGCGTCTGCGGTGCCACTTGGCTTAGCAAACTATATCTTCGACCTTGAAAATATTGAAAGTGCGCATGCTGCAGGTGATGAATATAATACTCGTAAAGTCATGTTAGCTAACGGCTTATCATCTACTGTCGGTTGTTTTCTGGGTAACCCATTCCCAGTAACCGTTTATGTGGGTCACGCGGGTTGGAAAGCGATGGGCGCAAGCGTGGGTTATACCTTAGCATCTGGTATCACCATGTTTATCGTACCATTATTCGGTATCGGTGCCTTTATGTTAGCTATCATTCCAATGACCGCTATCGTGCCAATACTGGTGTTTATCGGGGTTGTCACCGCCAACCAAGTGGTACGAGAAACGCCAAAAATTGAAGTCCCCGTTATCTTTATCTGTCTGTTCCCATGGATTGCTAACTGGGCATTGACGATGGTTAATAGTGTTATGGGCGCGGCAGGTACCTCTGCAAGTGCAATTGGTGTTGAAACCTTGCTACACAAAGGGGTTTATTACCAAGGTCTGGTCCATTTAGGTAACGGTGCACCTTTAGCCAGTATGTTGTGGGGCTGTATTGCTATCTTTGCTATCCTCAACCAGCCACTGCGTGGAGCTATTGCTGCTGCTGCGGGGGCAATATTAGTCTTCTTCGGAATTATTCACTCCCCAGCGGTCGGAATTGCCACCGGTTCGACCTTGATGTTTGTTTACGCATACCTCATGATGGCGGCTTTGTTTGTACTCAAGCACTTTTTAGATAGCCGAAAATCTGTGGAAGAGCAACAAGCTGAAAAATCTGAGAAACTCAGTAAGTCAGTGTAATCCAGCACACTTTACAGGGTCGATGTACTCAACTCAGTACACCGACCCTCAGTTAACTCTCTGTATCAGGATACATTAACAATGAAAGAACTCGTGGTTGTTGCCATCGGGGGCAACAGTATTATCAAAGATAACAACAGCCAGTCTATCGAAGCTCAAGAAAAAGCCGTTCAAGAAGTCGCACATCATATTAGTGACATGCTTGAAGGCAATTACAACATTGTTTTGACCCATGGAAATGGACCTCAAGTTGGATTAGATTTGCGCCGTGCTGAGATAGCCCACGAAACCGAAGGTTTGCCGTTAACACCGCTGGCTAACTGTGTGGCAGATACTCAAGGTGGAATTGGCTATTTAGTTCAACAAGCGCTGACTAATGTCTTAGCAAAACGCCATAACCGACAAGCGATTACGGTAGTGACACAAGTTGAAGTCGATAAAAATGACCCAAACTTTAGCGCGCCAACCAAGCCGATTGGGGCATTTTTCACTGAGCAACAAGCCCAGCAATTGCAGCAAGAAAACCCAAACTGGCATTTTGTTGAAGACTCTGGCCGCGGTTACCGCCGAGTGGTGGCTTCCCCTGAACCCAAACGAGTCATTGAATCACAAGCTATCCGCACCTTAACAGAACACAATTATGTGGTGGTTGCTGCAGGTGGTGGTGGTATTCCAGTCATTGACAACGGCAATGGTGGCTACAAAAGTGTTGACGCGGTGATTGATAAAGACCTCTCAACAACTTTACTGGCGAAAGAGCTCAATGCCGATATTTTAATTATCACCACAGGTGTCGAAAAAGTGTGTATTCACTTCGGCAAACCTGAACAAAAAGCACTCGGTGAAACCAGCACCCGCGACATGCAGCGTTATATGGAAGAAGGCCATTTCCCTGCGGGTAGCATGTTACCGAAGATTGAAGCCAGCCTATCGTTTATTGCCAATGGTGGTAAACGCGTGATCATCACCACCCCTGAAAAGCTACCAGAAGCCTTACGCGGTGAAACGGGAACCCATATTATTCAAGGGTAAGTTTCTATAATCTGGATCATGCGAATTTTTTGTTAATCGCAAATTGCAGTATCCCTCAGATCGTTTAATGACGATCTGAGTGGGTAAGTGTCGCTTAAAAACAGGAAATTCGACAGTAAATGGATATCACTAGGAGTTTCTATGAAAGCAGAAAAATCATCAGGCAGAAGAGAGTTCCTTTCCACCAGCGCTAAAGTCGCAGCCGCTTGCACTTTATTCGGCGCGGTATCGGGCTTTGCCTCCGCTCAAGGCCAAACTAGCCAAAAAGCAGGCCTATCTAGTATTACGGATAAACATTATTACCTCGATGACGTATTACTCGAAACTGGCTTTAATTATCAGGACTCAACGGTCGTCGGCACCCAAACCGCATTACATACGGTAGAAATCCGGGACGGTAAAATTGCAGCTGTTTTACCGAATAAACAGCATGCAGATGGCACATTAAATGCCTATAGTGCGCAAGGTAAACTGATGCTACCGGCCTTTCGTGACATGCATATCCACCTTGATAAAACCTTCTATGGCGGGCCATGGCAAGCACCACAGTCACGTGAAGGCAAAACCATCATGGATATGATCGCGTTAGAGCAAAAATTGTTACCTGAATTACAACCCTTCACGGAAGAAAGAGCAAATGCGCTGATCGCACTGATCCAATCCCAAGGATCAACGATTGCGCGTAGCCATTGTAATATAGAGCCCGTTTCCGGTTTAAAAAATTTAGAAGCCTTACAAAAAGTGCTTGGTGAACACCAACAAGACCTCACTTGCGAAATTGTCGCCTTTCCACAACATGGCTTATTACACTCCAAGTCAGAAGGTTTAATGCGTGAAGCCATGCAAGCAGGCGCTCATTACGTTGGCGGTTTAGACCCAACCAATGTAGATAGCGCGATGGAAAAATCCCTCGATTCGATGTTCCAAATTGCGTTGGACTACAACAAAGGCGTGGATATTCATCTGCATGAAACGAGCCCAGCAGGCGTTGCCGCTATCAATTATATGATTAAAACAGTGGATGAAAACCGCAGCTTGCGCGGTAAAGTAACCATCAGCCATGCCTTTGCACTGGCAACACTCACCCCTGAACAAGCGGAAAAAACGGCAAAACAGTTAGCTGAGCAACAAATCACCATTGCCTCTACCGTCCCGATTGGCACACTGCATATGCCACTGAAAACCCTAAATAAAAATGGGGTATTTGTGATGACCGGAACGGACAGTGTGATTGACCATTGGTCGCCCTTTGGCCTAGGCGATATGCTAGAAAAAGCCAATTTGTACGCGCAGCTGTATACTCGCCCTGATGAGCTATCGCTATCCCGTTCACTTGCCATCGCAACAGGCAATATTCTGCCGTTAGATGAAAAAGGCCAACAAGTGTGGCCAGCTAAAGGGGATGATGCCAGCTTTGTGCTGCTTGATGCATCTTGTTCTGCCGAAGCCGTCGCACGGATCTCACCAAGGTTCGCGACTTTCCATAAAGGCCATTTAGCCCACGGAATGATGCCAAAGTCTGCAGCATAATGATAAAAGAATAGCGCCTATAGGGGCTATTCTTTTATGCTTCGGTTAAATACCGTGGCCTTCTGTTTTTATTTGACACTCAATAGGTACTCGACAATGTCTCGTAAATTATGCCATTTCATCCAAACTGCATCGTGAATTGGCTGCTCTGTATACTGCTCGATAGCCGCTATCAACTCTAACATTTCCAGCGAATCAATATGGACATCACAGATCAACTCAGAATCTATCGTAAGGGCCTTTTCGATGCCCGAATAAGTCCGTATGAATTGAATTTGCTCTGAAAGCCATTGCCAGTGAATGTCTGTTTGTTCATTTTTCAATTGGTTTCTCACTCTGGTGTGGTGTAAGCGTCTTTCTTGCTTTGGTCACGCGTTAACGCACCTCTTTCAGTTAACGTCACTGGCTTACCCGTATTTGGAATATGTGAGTAAGTATCCACGACTGTTTTAACTGCTTCACGGTCGCCTTGGTAGATTGCCTTATCTGATAAATTACGGGTGAGTGCGCCATTTGCCGATAATGTCACCGCTTTTTGATCTTTTTGCTCTTTGAGTACCCAGCGGTTATTTTTGTCCTTTTGATAAGTATTAGGTGAAAACGTAGTTTCCTGCCTTGAAGGTGCTGAATAGTTCAGCTGCTCCTGAGCAATAGTATTTGATTTCCTCACTAATAAAGGCCGGGATTCCAAAAGGGCTTCTTGTCTTATTGGGTCTACATTAGGCTTTGTTTCTTTGGCTGCATCTTTTATCCCCAATAAAACATTAAAATCTATTGCTGGTTTTTTATTCATTCCATCCAGTGCCATATCATCTATCATTTGTTGATCAGCGACTTGACCATTTTCTTGATTGTTACCTTCAACCTGCTGCTCTTTAGGATCTACATGTTTATCATTTGTATTTGTATTTGTATTTGTGTTTGCAGTCCCCTGCATCACATTATAGATATTGTTAAAGTTAACCGTTATAGGTTTAGTTGGCGGAGAGGGCGCTTCTTTGTTGTCATCAGAAATACTTTCGTTACCACCATCCACGCTATCCTCTGGTTTGATCTTTTTATCTGGATTTGGAGCTGCCGTATTTTCAGTCTCATCATCCGTTTTTATAGAAACAGTTAACTCCTTCATAGTTTCAAGATACTGTTCCACCCCCGAAAATATAATATCTAGCTGTAAGTGTTTATCAACTGATCCATCAGACTTATGTTTTTTCAGCTGATTTTTCGCTTCCATAATTAATTCATTTTTTGTGTTAAAAAGAAAATTAACAAATAATTTATCGATCGGGAATTCTTCGATGGTTTTTTCAGTTAACAAAGATGTTAATTTTTCTTTAGCTTTAGGCTTAACATATTTATTAAAAAGACGTTGAGACAAATCATAAATATTTCTTTCACTCCAGATATTATTAAAAGGCATTGCTTCAAACACTTCTTTCAATGATTTAACCATCTGCTTAGTGTCTTTACCACTACTATTATTAACTTTCTTAATTAACTTTGCCATACAGTCTAATATATTTGACTTTTTAATTTCCTCATCAGTTAACAATGTCAAAACAACAAATATATTTTTAGAAATATATTGCAACTCTTTTTCTTCTAAATAGCCATCAGCCCCTAAATTTTGGGTTTTGGTTATCATTTCCAAACTAATATCAGGGTATTTCTCGCTTAATAGCGATTTAACTATATTCGCCTGCAAATCCTGATTACTAGGATGCAACCCTTTATTATCACCTGGAATATCATATATTTTATTAATACCTTTTTCTTTGACAGGAAAAAGAGCTTCCTGACCTGTATTATTAACTGAATTTATATTTCTTGAAAATAGTTTATTATTTTCAGGTGCAGATAATGAATTATTAACAGGTGACATAGGTATATTATTACGTTCAATGTTCATCATCACCTCTCCTTATTGATTAATATAAAATTAAATAAAAATCAAATTTCACTCTATAGGCAAAATTCAATTCTGACATTACATATTGACGTAGCCATTATTATATTGCTGTAAATCTTTATAGAGTTGAATAAGTAACTGGATTAAGGTTTCAAAGTGGCTATTATCTTGTCGAAAGGTTTCTAATAAACGTGATACTGAGCTATTAATCGCATTTTTTTGACTATCAATGGCTGTTTGTAAGCTTTGGAATTCTTGTGACAAAATATCACTACCATGCCAAATACCAGAGGTTCTACGAACTATTTTATAAGTTTCCTGGATATATTCTAAATCCGGGTAAATTTGAATTTTTTGGTCGTGCTTCCTAACAACAAACCCCTGACCATCCAGTTTTTTTTTCCAAAAAGTGTACGCCTCAGGTGTGAAGTCAATACTTAATAACTCGTTAGTCTCTTTATATTTAACATCCCAATTATTAAAATACGAACCATACCCACCATCATCTGGATAATGCTTATTTGTATACTTTGATAAAATTTTATCGATCGAGGCCAGATATTCCCCTGGTTTAAAATGAATTTTATTATCATCCCCAGCGGAAATATGACGACTAATAGTACCCAATGCCATGTTCATATCTTGCATATATTGAGTTGATGCTTTCACTAATTCACCGTATTTTTTCTGATAATCCGTATGAATATTATCAATCAACCCAGTCAGCCCATTAATATGCGAGCGGCCATCTTCGAGAGTTTCCACTCTTCTTGTCGCTCTTAATGCCTTAGCCTCCGCATAAGTATCATTCACATATTTATTTTCGAGTTCCAGAGTATTCGCTCTAAGCTGAATCTCTTTAGGAGAATGATTTTTCTGTTGCTGCTGATAAGTCTCTTCTGGCACCGAATATTGAATTTGATTTAATTTATCAAGGATTTGTAGATAGAGTTGATGTAATTTATCAGACGCAGTTTTCTCCTCATGAATGGGAATTGGTTCTTGCTTTGTCGGAACCAATTCCGTCATCGGCTGATATTCAAAGAAACTATCTAGACTGCTACTATTACAGCAACCCATAGCTTTTAGCCTCTTACCATACTTTGCATTGTTCTTAGGCTACCTTCACGAATTTCACGTAAATGCTCTTGCATTTGTTTCGCAATATCCTGGCTCTTATCAATTTGTTTATCTTTATCGGAGTAAACTGAACGTGCAGTGTCTGCCACGGATTGTTCAATCATTTTATCCGCTTCTGCCGATTTCACATTAACTTGATTTGACGCTGTCGCTAATTGACCCGCGTTATCTGACATTCGAGAGGCTAGCTCTGCCACGCCCATTTGCACGCGAGATTTGTTCATGACTTGCTCGTGCTTTTCATGCTGTGACAGCCCCAAATCTTTCGTACGTTTGCTTGCTTCTTCAATTCTTTGGCTTGCAAGATTCTTTTGACTTTGTGTCGCTTGATTACTCAGCGTCACTGTTGAGCCATCTTTCCCCACTAAACTCAAGGTATTCGGTTTCGTTGCATCGCTTCCCACGTTGCCATTTAACCCAGATAACTTACTTGCACCACTGATGTTTTGATTTCCTGGTATTAAGTTATTTTTAATCGATTGGTGTTGTTGGCGCAGCCCTCTTGCTTGGAAAGCGCTGCCCGCAGCAGTAATCGCGAGAGAAGTAAAGAAGCCCATCATCGCGCCTTTAAATGTTTCTTTCCCTTCACGAATTGTTGAGTCTGCAGAAGCTTGTACCATTTTGGCATTTAATTGCAGAAATTCCGCACTAATACGCCGGTCTGAAATATTGATTTCTGCCATCACTTTGCGGATAATTTTCGACAGCTCCACCAGTAAATCATTACTAATAATTCCAACAAACGAGTTATTCTTAATACTATCAATAGGTTCTTGACCTTTATTACCACTATCAACCCGCCCTGAAGGTGAATCTTTGAAGAAACTACTGGCAATCAAAACTTGAACGGCTTGGGACATTTGTTTTAAATCAGCTTCATCTGGTAACTGAGCATCTCCAATAAGCTGTTCAATATGACTTTTTTCTTCTGTTAACACCTTGCCAATTGCCTGCTGAATATTTTCTGGCGTTAGTGTTCGGAAGGTATGAAGATCATCCAATGTGGCTAACTTATCGGAGTTCGTTAACGCAGAAATATCCGCAAGCATCTGGTCATCATGTATTGAAAATTGAGTTACTTTTAATAATGGCTTGTCCATCTGCATCTCAGGCCCTGATGCCACGGTGTGCACATCATTTAATTGCACTCCCTGCAGTAAAGGAGTGGCTACTGCTTTTGTATTACTGTTAGTTACTGGGGAAACGTCACCAAAATTAACAGGATTACGACGTAAAACGGGATTACTTAGTTCTGATTGAATATTAAGACTCATTTGATAAATTCCTATATTAATTATGCAAAGCGGGCGGTTTTCAGTGTATTGGCTTTCACTTGACCTGAATGATTTAATGACGTCAGCATTCCACTGAACATTTCCTCAGATATCTCATAATGTTGAGACATGGATTTCAATAAGCTTTTTAATAATTCATCCAGCGCTTGAATGGTTTCATTGTTAAGCATCATCCCTGCAAGCATTTCTTTCATATCTCTAATTTGGCCCGCCGCATGCAAATTTAGCCCTCCGGTTGTCGCCGCATTCGCAACCGTTAATGCCGCTCCGGTTCCCTTCATTCCTACTTCGAGGCGAGCCGCTGCAACACTTTGAGTTTTAACCGTGTTTACGGTTTTATCTGAGTTTTTAGTGATACCCGTGACATTGTCAGTTTGGTCTGCGACTTTATCTGCCGCTTTCGCAATATCTTTCATGTCATCGGCTTTTTTAGCGACCTTAGTGGTGGTTTTTACGGCTTGCTGTAAGTCATCAATGCTATCTGCCAACTTGCTAAACTTAGTAAGTACTACCATGTCATCTGCCGATTTCCCTACCTTTCCGGCTCCATTTGCGATATTACCTAAGGCACTCATCAAACTATTTGGCATCGACTTAATGATGCTTTTCAATAATGTCCCTGCATTTTTAGCCAGCATTTTTACTACCTTGCCAGCAACATTACCGATGTTTTTCACAAAAGATGACATAGAAGCTAATGAGAGGGCTAGGAATGCGATTGCGGCCAAAATCATTCCAACAATACTCCCAATTTGTTTCGCTTTTTCCTCAGGAACACCAAAAGCCATCAACATGTCGGTAACAGCACTAGAAATTTCCGTTGCTAGCATCTGCATAAGGCTACTTTGCCCCGTTTCTTCTAAAACAATATCAGCCACTGAAATAGCAATACCGATAGCAGCAACTGCAAGCGTTAATGGTGCAGCGGCACCAAACGTCGCAACGGTGGCGATAACAGACACGGCAAGCATCACATAGCTAAAAATTTTACTGGCACAAGAGGCCGCTTTGTTTGCTTCATCAGCTTTACGCTGGGCTTCTTCCGCTTCTTTGGCCTTTTTATCTGAGTCTTTTCGGGTAGCTTCATTGATGGTTGCCATCACTTCTTCTTGCTCTTTCATATTACGAATCGAATCTTCATTCATCGATTTTTTCAGCTGAGCTGTTAGCATCGTGAGCAATGCCAGAGTGTTTTCCCATTTTTCACCATCAACCTCAACGCGGCGTGGTGCTGTTTCTACAAATTGATTGAGTTTCTTGGCATCTTCATTCGCGTCTTTCGCATAATTACCAGCTAACTCAAGCAAGTTATCAATTTTAGTCCCTAAACTGGTAATCTTTGTATTTTCCGCCTTAATTTGCAGGCTAATCTCTTCTTGGTTGCCGCCTTGCTGAGACTGAAGACTCGCTAAACGCTCTTTACTTTCAACACGTTCTTGTTTTAACGCATTAACTTCATTATTAAGTTCGCTGGCTTTATTCGTATTATTTGAAAAAGAATTTAATAAATCATTCCCTTTTTCTCGAAGTGAATTTGATTCTATATTCAACAATTGGAGACGATTAGCTAACTCACTAATATTTCCTTCATGTAATAATTGGCGTAATGTTGAAAGGCTCTCAACGAGTACTGAAGATGCGTTAAATCCTTTTTCCTTTAGTGATAGTTTTTCCTCTTTTGCCGCGGCTGCCTTGAACATAACGGATAAATTGTTTTTGGGTGCCGGTAACTGTGGTGCATTCTCAATGCGGCTACGCTTCATCTGCTCTGCTGACGTTAACTCCTCACACGCCATTTCCAAAACCAATACCGACTTGAGGCAATCATCCCCTAATCCAATAGGATTACTGCCTTGTAGAAATGTATGAATATTATTTATTCGTTCATTACTTGAATTGGTAATTTGAACCATATAATTTCCTCTACTTCATATTAGGTTTTTATTTTCTAAACTTGTTTTTCTAGTTTCTTTTCCAATGCGGTTAAATAAGCTTGAGATTTATTTTGTAAATCAACATCGGTACTACTTTTTACAACGCTCTCAAAACAATGAATTGCCGCACTACTTTTTTTCATCATTAAATTACATTGCCCTGCATGAAAAAGTGGGCGGTAATCATTTTTCGCCAATACAAATGCGAGAGCATATAATTCAGTTGCTTTGTCATATCGCTTCGTTAATTGATAGACAGCCGCCAGCCCCATCACATAGTCTGTATTATAGAAATCATAAATACTTAAAAATCTAAAAAAAGTTTCTGCTTCTTTTAATTTACCTTGCTGATAGAATTCGTATGCATAGGAATAAATGCCATCCATTGTGCTCTGTGGGATCCCGTGAATATCTTTATAAGTCGCCCCATCCATTAATGCAGACGTGATATTATCAAGTAACCCTTCCATGTCAGCGCTTTGAAAACACTCTGTTTCCGTATTATTCATATATTTACCTTATTGTTGATATGCAATACATAACGCACACTTTATGCTTGCATCATAATTAACCCATTTAGTTCTTTCTTTAAAAAAACGATTTAAGTAATAAATAAATTATTAATTAAGAGTGCTATTGTTTTGTGAATCCATCTCATTTTCAGCCATTTGTTCCAACGCTTTATCAATATCGATGCCCATTTTTACTAATTCTATACGCATCAACCATGATATTATTTGCATAACATCCTCTAAACCTTTTTCATCGATAAAGCTGTCATTCTTATATGACCTCCATATTTGCCTTGCTAGGACTATATCTCTAATAACTGGAACACCTTGTTGCTTTGCGTATTTAATAATTGCTTTTGCTTGCAGGCCTTTACTTTTAGAAAATAAAAAAGGTAATGGTGCAATACTGGAGTCATAATAGATAAGTAATGCAATATGCGTTGGATTTGCCATTACAAATGTTGAATTACGGACATTTGATTTAACCTCTTCCGACAGTAATTCTTGATGCATTCCTCGACGCGCACTTTTTATATGAGGATCTCCCTCATTATCTTTATATTCTTTTTTTACTTCTTGCTTCTCCATTTTTAAATTCTTAATATACAAAAAGAACTCAGCTATTGCGTCAACTAATATAATTATTAGGGCAACCGCAAGAAAAACCACAATAAATGTTACACACAGGTCAACCCATTGACTAATAACCCCATTTATCATAGTTCGGTAGAGCATAAAAATATCTTTCCGCCAAACAATAAAAAAGACTAGTGTTGACACAATAAAGACAATCAAATACAGAATAGCCTTAATTAATTCTTTCAATGAGTTTAATGAAAATATTTTTTTAAAACCTGAAATTGGGTTTAATTTGGTAAAATCAATTTTTATTGCTTCGCTAGCCAATCTAAATCGACTTTGCAATAAAGAAATTATCGTACCAGATAAAAAACAAACAAATAGAACGGGTAAAACAATACTTAAAAATATTGTGAAAAATTGCCAAAGTAATGCATCAATTTTTATTTCCGTTGGAGATAAAAATATTTTACGCATTAACCCACCCAGTTCATATAAACTAGAGATGCCATCAATAACGAATGCACTTACTACTAATACAATTGCCGCAACACTATCTTTGCTCTTAAAACTTTGCCCTTTTTTAGCTGAATCTCTAATTTTTTTATCGGTAGGCTTTTCTGTTTTTTCAGCCATATTTATACTCGTAGCAATTAAGAGGAAATAAATACATCTCGTAGCGGTGAAATTGAAATCATATTCACTAATATGTCAGGGACTTCATTATGAAAATAAAGTAAAAACACACAAAATGCGATGATTGATTTTATTGCCAAAGATAACGAAAACGCATTTAATTGAGGGCAAAAACGCGAATATAACCCTAGAGCAACCTCTGTAATAAATAATGTCACTAATATTGGTGCAGTCAAAACAACGCCATTAACTACCATCTTATTTAACCACGCCCCTAAAGGGAGGCTATTAAATGAAGTAAATCCATGAGCAAAGGGTAATAACTGATAGCTTTGTGCGAATATATTAGCGAGTTGATACATTCCTCCCTGAGCTAAAAATACCATACAAGTGATATGACTCAATAAGACCGCCAGCTCTGATGCTTCTGAACCACTTGCCGGATCAACAATACTACTAATAGTTTCACCCCGCTGTGTATCGATTAACTCGCCAATCACATTGGCTATCATAAAAGGCAAAGCTAATATCAACGCTAATACGAGTCCAATCGAAATTTCATAAATAAATACATCAACGAAGTTAATTTCATCCCATTGTATTTCATAAGAAGAAAAAAAGGGCCATAAACCTAACGCAATATAAGCCACTACGCAGTTTTTAATAATTCCACCATTGAGTAGTTTATTACTTAAGAAAGGCAATAAAAACATCACCGGTGCAATTCTTAACCAAGCTAACGCTATTTTTATCAACCCCTCTTGAAAGACAAAATAGAGTGAGGACATCAGCGATAGTATTTCTTGGTTCATCCGAATAGCCCAATAGCGGGGATCGCTGCACTTAAGGTTTCTAATGCAAAATTCATTACCTTATCGGATAACCAACCTGAGATCATAAATAGCGAACCAAAAACAGCTAATAATTTTATACCAAAAGGTAAGGTTTGCTCTTGAAGTTGCGTGACGGTTTGCAGCAACCCTACCAATAACCCCACCGCAGTCGCCACTATTACGGGTATTGCAGATAATATAACGATTAATAACATCGTTTTATTACTTAAATAAACAATTTGATCCATAATATTATTCGCTTTAGTGCTGCGCTAATTCAATGTACTGCATCACTAACCCTTTAGAAATTAGTGACCAACCATCAATTGCAACAAATAAAATTAATTTAACTGGAATAGAAATTGTCACTGGACTCATCATCATCATACCAAGTGCCAATAGAATACTGGAAATAACTAAATCAACCACCACAAAAGGTAAATAAATATAAAAACCAATTTCAAAGGCTGATTTAATCTCACTTAATGCATAAGCAGGTAATAAAGAAAACAGTGTAGCTTCACCTTCATCAGCAGTCACATCCTCTTCACTTCGACCTTGTTGTATTGATTCAAAAAATGTTACTAACTGCGGATCTGAATATTTTTTCAAATAAGCTTTGTATCCCCCCAATCCATTATCAACAAAATTATCGATTGACTCGGCATTACTAAAATCAACATGCTCTTGTCGCATATGATTATTCACATCCTGTAATACTGGCATCATGACGAAAATAGAAAGCAGCAATGCAATGCCATTTAAAACCATGGTAGAAGGAACTTGTTGGACCCCCATTGCATTACGAACCATAATTAATACAATAGATATTTTTAAATAACAGGTTCCCGCAGCAATAATAAATGGTAGTAATGTAGAGAATGCGATAATCGCTAATAATGGAATTCCATCTGGTATTGTTGGCATATTAAACTCTTTTATCTCCCAAGCTTACAATATGCGTGATTTCTAAACCTAACTCATCACTATTGCCAATATAAATAAGCTCGCCTTCCGCAATCAGTTGTTTATTAGCATAGACTTTAACTTCACGCTCTTTATTCTCACCAATAGAATAAATATAACCAGGCTCCATTTTTGAAAGCTCATCAACAGTAATATCACTATGGCCTAAAACAAAGGTTAATTTGATATTCATTTCTTTTACATTAAAGGGACGTACAATTTCTTGCACTCCATCTTCTTCAGAAAATACTAACTCTTCTTCATCTTCTGGTGCCATCAATTCTTCAATCATAAATAGTCCTTCTTCTTGTTTTTGAAATTGTGCTAGTACCTGCCCTGTAACAGACATATTTAACTGTAATTGTTGGATACTCAACACATCACGTAATTCTATGGTTTGTAAAAGTTTGGCGCTGATATAGCTATATCCTAATATCCAATCAGCTTGCAGTTTTAAATGACCAAATATCTGATTGGTTCGCTGCTTTTTTTCGAGACCTTCAATTGGCTCTGCTAATAATACTTCTCCAAGATTCGCTTCTTTCGCAATTAACCAAGGCTGATAGTTGATGCGTATATCATCAACTATCTCGACAGATTCACAACGGAAATACTGGGAGAAAAATGTCATTCCAATATATTCAGAAGCAAACAGTTCACATAACTGATTTGTTGATAATGAATTCCATGCATAATGAACCAATTTAGGCCAACGATATTGACACCAACTTTCAACAGCAACTAATGCATTTATTTTTTGTGTTTCACTTACTAGCGATAGTTGGAAATAACGAATACTGCGGTTAGCTTGTTTTATTTGTACATTAACTGGGTAACATTGCTGCCAAATTTTAAGTTGTTTTTCTTGAGAGCTGATCCGTCGAATCTTCAACATAATTAATCTTCTTCTTGCGGTTGGTCATGCTGCTGTCGGTTTCGATGCTGCTGGCGCTCATCTTCACGTTGAATATGCACACTAGTTTCATGGTTCAATAAATGCTTATTTTCATTCAATGCCAATTGAACTTCTTGACTCGCTGTCGAGGCAACGAACTCCCCTTTAGATGCTAATTCAAATGTCACTGATGGGCTACTTTGCCACTGGTTAAAGGTGTAAGTGAGACTACGGGATACCGCTTTCAGCTGTTTGCTTTCGCCTAAAAGTGGATTATTTTCTATCAGCTCTGGTATTCGGTGCACCTCTTGCTTCGGCTGTGTAGCTTGTACTGGCTCAGACGAGGACATCGCCCCATTAAAAACCGTTGCCATAAAATTGGTAGGCGACTCCATCTCTTCTACAGATGTAGTTTGTGGAGAAACCATCGTATCTTGCGTTGTGTCAGAGAAGTTATTTGTCGCGTTTTCAGGTAATGAAACCCGTTTCTTATCATATGAAGAAGAGGTTTCCGATGATGCAACTGGCTGTATAACTAGCTTATTTTCTGTAAAAGGCTGTTCGTCAATATGAGGATGGCTAGCAGGTTCAATTGCATGTTTAATATGCTCTTGCCCGGTTTTAATCTGCGGTTTTAACTCTTTTGATGTTGGCTCTAAAGCACTCTTAGATGCTAACTCCGCCAACGAATTTTCCATATTGAGCTGGATCTCATCACTTAATTGAAATTTACTTTTTCCGTATTGACCTGAATGGTCGTTAGCCTTCCCCTTTTCTCGCTGCTGAATGTCCTGTAATGGAAAGGCAACCATCATAGTGTTAAATAACGGAGTCTCATCTTCATCGACAATATTTTGTTCAACTGGAATAGTCGACGTCACCGACAGATTATTATCAATGTCTGATTTATTTAATATATCGATAAGATCAACGGCAGGTGTGCTAGTAATGTGACTAATATTTTCACTATTATCCTCCGTAAATACATAGTGACTGATTAGTGACTCAACTCCTTTAGTGTTGAATTCTTTATTTTGACCTGCTGTCTGGATGCCTTCATCAATATATGTGCTCTCTTTATATGTAATAATCCCCTTAGCTAAATTACTTAATTGCGATGTTTGTTGCATAGAAGGAGGGGCTACAGTTAAGAACGGAGATGCATCCTTTTGCTGATTCTTCTTCTTATGTTCGAAGAGCACCAACATATTTTTGTCGTTCGCTGCTTTTGCCATTCTTTTAGCTATATTGTTATGGCTAAATTCAGTGGTGCTATATGTTGATGATATGCCATTTTCTTCGGCCACCACACGATGTGTATTTTCATATGAGCTCGCTTTTGTTACTGACATGTACGAATAATTCCTCAATTTCATTTTGTTGCTGAAGCTCTGATTTTAACCTTCTTGCTATACGTTGTTGCTTGAGATAATTTCGGAATTTCTCGCACTTATTACGTAAAATAAAAACACGTTTAGCAATTTCAGACTGCAATATTTTATTTTTTGATATTTCGACTGATAGGGTTTCTATTTGAAATTCAAATTGGGCAATTTCCGCTAAAACCACCGCCTTCAATCGCTGCCTTTCCCAAAAAGCGGCTCGACTTAATTCTTCTGATTTTTCATAAGATGCGGCCTGTATCGCCAAAACTGAAATACGCTGGCGAATATCCATACATTGTTGTTGCTGTTGCTTTATTATTGAATTTAATTGCGATTGTTCTTGTAATGTCCGGTCAAAACGTCGCTCAGTTAAAACCAATAAATTAGAGATCATTAAGATGCCAATTCATTGAGAATACTTAACATGTTGTCGAAATTCATCGGCTCATCCATGGCTTGTTTTAAGAAGCCTTCAATTTGCTCTTTTTTATCTAAAGCTCGGTCATTTTCATGGCTTTCACCACGTTGATATTCCCCTAGCTCAAGATAAAGCTGAATTTGTTCAAGCCTTGAGATCATGTCACGCAAATCAATTGCACACCGGCGATGCTCTGGAGTCGTCACCTTTTGGAATACGCGGCTAATACTGTGTAAGATATCAATCGCAGGATAATGCCCACGTCCTGCCAATTTGTGGCTCAAATAAATATGACCATCCAGAATTGAGCGAATTTCATCACCTATCGGGTCAGCTTCTTCTTCGCTTTCTAATAACACCGTATAAAAAGCAGTAATCGAGCCATGCTTTAGTTGCCCTGGTCGCTCCAATAACATAGGAAGCTGTTCAAAAACAGACGCAGGATAACCACGCCTAGCGGGTAGTTCTCCGGTAGCCAAAGCCACGTCACGCAACGCTCGCGCATATCGAGTCATTGAATCGACGTATAACAATACATTACGGCCGCTATCACGAAAATATTCAGCAATCGTAGTCGCAAGCAACGCGGCATTACATCGCTCAATCGGTGGGCTGTCTGAAGTTGCATAAATTAAAATTGTCTGTCCTGCATGGGGTGACTCCTTTAACTCTTCAATAAATTCAATAACTTCCCTACCTCGCTCACCAATTAAAGCAACGACATGGATATCTGCATGAGCATGGTTGATGATCATGTTCATTAATGAGGTTTTACCGCTACCTGCGGCGGCAAAAATACCAATACGCTGGCCTAAGCCACATGTTAGTAGGCTATCAATCGCACGTACCCCTGTTACCATCGGCTCAGAAACAGGTCGTCTCTGTGTCACGCTCGCAGGCGGACTATCAATGCGTAGTAATTTTGTATTCAGCAACATTGGCTCGGAAATGTCTTCACTCAACGCACCAACCTGCTCTCCTGCCGCATTAAAAATTTTACCCGCTAAATGTTCACCCACTTCAAATACGAATGGGTAACCGCTCGGACGAATAACCACTTCTCGCGTTAAACCTTGTGCGCGACCGATTAAACTCAGTACTGTGAGCCCCTCTTTAAAACCAACAACCTGCGCTCTCGCAATAATATCGGGCTGCGTAAGAGAACGCTCAATAAAACAAATTTCACCGATAAAAACACCCTGTAAAGGCGCTTCAATTAGGCATCCATGAATGCGCGCAGGATGCGCGCAGAAATCGAATAACTTCATAATGGATTACGATAGCTGAGCACTAAGCTCATTTGCACGCTCAAAGAATTCTTCAAAACTATCTGCAAATAATTGTATATTATTTAAGGCTGATTCTTTTAAAACCGCAGAAAGAACATAAGCATCATTCACAATGTTCAATGCAGGTTGGCCTGGATAAAAATTATTTGGTGGGTATTCTAATAATGATTTTAATAAGAAGGAGCTAGTTGCATCTAAATGGCTATAGTTACAGTTTCCTAAACTACACCAAATAATAATATCGTCTGTAGATAGGTCAATATTAATTTCAGCAAAACCATTCATTTCAAACTGAATGTTAGAATGACAATCTAACTGAGAGTTAACTAGGTCGCTACGTCCCATAGTGTTTAAAAATTCATTAAGCATTTCTATAAATCTATATTTCATTGGGTGATCCTTATATTTTTAATATATTTTAATTATTCAATATTTTTAGTTATATTGAATTCAGTTGCTTTATTTGTTAATAACGTCAATTTTTTGATTATATGGTTTTAACCACATTGACCTTGACCATCTCAGAAACTTCATTAAAAGAAAGTACTTCTAACTCAGGAAAACGACCTTCTAAGATTTTTTTGACAAAACGACGAATGTCAACAGGCACTAAAATATTTACATCTCTGACTGATAGGTAACTGTTTTCTAAAGCGAGTTCCGCAGCTTGTATCAACTCATTGGTTTTTTCAGGCTCAAGATGTAAATACATGCCACCTGAAGCCTGCCTGATCCCTTGACGTATCGTGTCTTCTAGCTGTGAGTTAATCATGAGGACATTCAAGCGCCCATCTACAGAAAAACGAGATGAAATATAACGCGCCATTGAACTTCTTACATGTTCGACTAACATCAAACTATCTTTTTCTTTTGGTACCCACTGCACTAAGGTTTCAATAATCAATTTCATATTACGAACTGATATTTTTTCCATTAATAAGCGTTGAAAAACTTCGGTGACTTTTTGTAC
Organism: Providencia sp. PROV201; assembly: GCF_028479545.1. Classification (NCBI taxonomy): domain Bacteria; kingdom Pseudomonadati; phylum Pseudomonadota; class Gammaproteobacteria; order Enterobacterales; family Morganellaceae; genus Providencia; species Providencia sp. PROV201. The sequence goes on along the minus strand of NZ_JAMPNW010000006.1, from coordinate 22,481 downwards.
CGTAGCATGGCGATAACACTCTTTTAGTAATTCAGGGTATTTTCTCTCAAGGTCATCAAGTAAATTTTTCGTTTCTTGAATACCAAAAAATTCATTAATAAATCTCAACAGCAAGGTACTGACACAATCAATAGCCTCTGTTACGTCATCACGAGCCATTAAACCGAGCTGTTCAATATTCGTGAGGTCTTTTTGTTCAAACCACGTGCTCACTGAGCCATATTCATCCGTAAACTTTGTCAATGTCATACCAAGATATTCAGGTTCATCATTGATAGTCAATAAACGATATCCATGAAAATAGATATCATATTCTCCTGCTTTGATTTCATTAATTAGTATCACTATTTTATTTTCAGGGATTATTGGTGAGTAATTAACAGCAATATCCGGTATCCTATATCCATAACGAATAAAAATATCTTTTTTCATTCTGGATAGAAATTTATTTTGCTCTAAATGTTGTTTATATTTTTGATTAACCGAAATAATAATTGGTAATGTTTCTGGAATATATTCATCTTCAATATCACTATTTTCTCTTTGAGTTTCACCTTCCGTCACATCTGGATTAATGATTTCAGCTTCACCCTTAACTGTTTTTTGCTTATCTTTTTGCTTTTTAAAATATCTGAAAGCAAATAACCCAATAAGAAGCCCTGATAACAGTAAAAATATAATGGTTGGGAAACCTGGTAAAAACCCCATGGAAAGTACAATAAGTGCTGTAATTAAAATCGTAAAGTCATTCGCAAATAGCTCCGAAACAATATTTTCACCTAAGTTCTTATCATTACCCCCCACTCGAGTGACAATAAAACCCGCACTGATAGAAATAAGTAGTGCAGGTATTTGTGCGACTAAACCATCACCAATCGTTAACAACGAAAAAGTATTCAGAGCAGTTGAAACATCCATTCCCTGCTGAGCTGTACCAACAGATATCCCACCAATTAAATTAACAAAAATGATGATAATACCCGCGATCGCATCCCCTTTAATGAATTTCATCGCACCATCGAAAGAACCAAATAGCTGGCTCTCTTTTTCGAGATCGCCTCGCTTCTCTTTAACTCCCGCCTCATCAATCATACCCGCCCGTAGGTCGGCATCAATACTCATTTGCTTTCCAGGCATTGCATCAAGGGAAAAGCGTGCAGCGACTTCAGCAATACGTTCAGACCCTTTAGTAATAACAATGAACTGTACAATGGTGACAATCGCAAATACCACCATACCAACGACTAAATTATCTTGAATAACAAATTCACCAAACGTTGCGATAATATCCCCAGCATCGGCTTCTAATAAAATTAAGCGGCTAGTACTAATTGATAAAGCAAGTCGAAATAGCGTACTAATAAGTAAAATAGATGGAAACGACTGAAAATTTAGGATCCGAGTGATATAAAAAGAACTCATAAAAATCAGTACTGAGATCATAATATTTAAGCCGATCAATAAATCGACCAATATTGTGGGTAATGGAATAATCAACATCGCAATAACCATAACCATGATGATTAATACCATTAGCTCTGGACGATTACGGACTTGTAATAAAAATCCGGTTATATTTTTCATGGAGTAATTTTCCTGTCGCACTATGGCTGTCGGTGTAGTATTTGCTCTTGCACCATAATTTGGTCCATGAGTATTTTTAATTGTTCGATACATTGCTCTCTTGCTTCCATTGACCTAAATACAGTCGTAGGAATAACTGTAAAAGCCAGCAATAAGAGTTGTAAAAATCTGCCGCGCATATCTGAAGTCATGACTTTTAGCTCCTCAGAAATAAAAGTTATGACTGCTGTTTCAAAACCAACTTGGCTACGAATACCATGGGTAAATAATTGACTCAGCTCTTTTGCAAGTTTTGATTTATTTGAGTTTTCATTGAGCCGAAAAAAGCCGGATTGAAAGAATTGCTGGCAGAACACATAATCTAATGATTGCAGTTCTCGTAATCGGCCTATGCGATTAAAAAAAACACTAAATGCACTAATATTTAAATCACCCAAAGGTAACGTTTGTAAATCACAAGCAAGGGCACGACCAAGGTAACGCATTATATTTTCACGCTCTTGGATATCCATTTCTTCTACCCATTGTTCATATAAATAAACAACCGGCCCGTCATAACTGATAAATTCACGATATACCGTACGTAAATCACCAGAACTTAACTTAAATTTCTTAGCAAATGCTTTTGCGATTAATGCAATATTAATACCAGCTTGAGCACTCCGTTTAGTGTCTTCTGCCTGTAGTAATTCCACTAAAGCTTCAAGGTTATCAATTTGTTCTTTTTTTAATTTTTTCCGATTGATTAATGCGGCAAGAAGCATTAACAGGTCACTCGGGTCAGTAAAAAATTGTAGTAAAAATGCTCGTAACTGTTTTGGGGTCATTAACTGTTTATTAAGTAACCCTTCTATATGCAATACTTTGTCATCCGCATCTTTATCTAAGATGCGTTCAGAAAATTGCATCCACTCTTCTTCACTGCCCTTTTTAGAACTTCCTCGACGCACATGGCTTGCAGCCAACATCGACATTGATGCATATTCACTGGAGCTATCAATAACACCCGCGCCACGAGCTACTTCATCAGAGTCATCATTACTACTCACTGGTGTACGACTTTTGTTTTGAGTGTTAACTGAAAAACGGTTATTAAAACTCAGTGGGGTTATTGCCATGACTCACTCATGTATTGTTGAAGGAATTGAACAGTACCGTGCAGCTGACTATCATGGTTGCTGATCCGCGTCTTTTCGGAAAATTGTCGCCCATCCCATCCTTCATTTTCATCCAATAAACGCGGTTGGATTAGAAATAAACGAACCATCTTCTGCTGATTAGTTGATGAATGGCTAAATAATCCTCCCACATAAGGAAGATCGCTTAAAAAAGGAATTTTACTTTCATTTTCAACATATTGTTCACGTGTATAACCGCCAATAAGCAAACTACTGTCTTTCGCAATACGCGCAACTGTGTTAATGCTAGTTCGGTTAACGGCAGGTAACCCTTCTACGCTGGATGTTTTACCCATGCTGTCGCGATTTTCTGCGCCATCTTCAATATTGACTTCCATTTCAACGTTATTACCCGCAGAAATACGTGGCATCACACTCACCATGGTGCCATAAGTAACTTGTTCAAGAGTCGCAATGCGTTCACCTTGTAATTTGGCGTAAAAACTGGTGTTGTTATCAAATAAAGCGGGGATATTTTCTTGGGTTAATAGCACTGGACGAGAAACAATGTGTCCGTTACCTGTCTTATTTAATGCATCAATCTGTAATAGGAATTGCTGGCTGTTCGATAATGTACTGCGATTAAATGATACTGACCCCGTTCCCGTATTAAATGTGCCAACTTCCCAATTCACACCTAAATTATCTAATTCAGATCGCGTAATATCAATAATCCATAATGACAGCTCCACTTGGCGGCGACGCATATCCAATGTATTCACCAGCTGTCGAACATAACGAATTTGTTCTTGGCTTCCTTTAACAATCAAACTATTACTGTCAGGATGTGCCACCAGAGAAAATGCACTATTAGTGGACCTTTTCGTTACCAACTGGGACTTATTCGCAGAAGGTAGTGAGTCACCAATTGGCGCGTCCATCAATTCATCAATTGAATCGCCTGTTGAGTTAATAGCTACCGATGGAGGCTGGATAGTTAACGTTTCATCAATTGCGGCCCCATTTTTAAATAAGTTATTAATCACATTCAGCAAGCCGGGGATCGTAATATTTTGTCCACGTAATGAATAACTTCTATCAGTTACGGAGGCGTGCTTTAGTGGAATAACCGCAACTTCACCACTAGACAATTCCTCTTTCCTAATTTGTTCCGCAAGGTATAAAGAAGCCGCTTTAATTAATTCAATATACAAGGGGGGCCCAGAAACAAATAATAACCTTTCTCCTTCTTGTGAACGTACAGGAAAACGTGAGTCATAAATGCCGTTTCGTTGAATATAATTAAGCAGCTGATTGCTGCTGACATTATTCGTTGGAATAATCGCGCTACGCATTTCGCTATTATCGTAGACATAGATACTAGCACCATCGTCATACCACACTAGCGCAATTCTCCGAGCTAACGCTTTAAACATTTCATCTGCATTAGCCAAATTAAAATTACCCGTTACTTTTTTTTGAGAAGCTAATTTACTAAGAATAATCGGTTTATTTAAACGCTCAGCGACTGCATCAAACACCTTACCTACCGCAATGTTATTTGCGACAAATGTATCGTGATTTCTTGACTGCGTGACTGGCTCAGCCACAATAACTTCTGCTTGTGCCGAATAGTAATTCATACTCAGTAAAAATAGTGTTAACCCTAACACTCGATTTTTTTTACTGCTCATATAATGTTGCTCCAATGTGCCTAATTTCTGATGGAGTTAGACCTAACTCTTTTTTAATATCATTAGTAAAATGAGATGCTGAGCAATAACCAGCTTCCAGCCCTACATCTAATATTGAGTCATCACTTTCTATTAGCTGTAGAATTGCATTAGCCATACGAACACTCATAATTTTTCGCTTTGCCGTTTTATTAAAGTTTTCTCGATAAAGCTGCCTAAAATAAGAGGCTGATATACCATAACGCACACATAACTGATTAATATTGGCATTCTTGTCATCTTGAGCAGAAGTAAGAAGAAATCGCATCATGCCATAGGCTTCATATCGTCTTAATATTTCACACCAATTATCAAATACAGGATGATTTCTAATAATCAAATCAATAACTATATTTTTAATCGAGATATTTAATGAAAAATCTTCAGGTAATACAATAAATTCGTTTTGGCAACTTTCATCCGTTTTTAGTTTCTCTTTTTTAGAGAGAAATGCTTGCCCTGTCGCTGTGTCAATAATTGCTAAAATTTCAACTAATTCTGACAAATCCATTTTGTACACATACCAATGTGATTTATCTATTGACTCCCACTCATTCTCTTGGCAGATAAATATAGACTGATTTTCGATTGAAATATTTAAATTTGAATATAGAGATTTATAAAAAAAAGGCGTTGCATTCTTATTGGGTATAGCCAAGACCAATTTATCCTGCAAAGAAAAGCAACAGCCTCTACTTTCTAATAATGTAGCAATATCTTTGTTTGACATTATATAGGCCTTATTAACGTAATTTTGTGTACACAGAATGAGCGATAAATAAGAATACCTCAAGGGAATACTCTGGAATCCTTCATACTTTTCATTTCAAATTAAAGGTGTGAATGAATAAGAACAATTCAACTGACAAAATAAATATTTCTTGTTTTACTTGCAGCCAATAACGACCCAATAAATCCATAACTAGAATGAAATTAATTCCATGAGATTATTTTTATGAGTGATACAAATAGCCAAACATGCATAATAAAGATTGCTAGTGGCCCTATGACTGGCCAAGAATTAATGGTTAATACAGATAACAATCTTATTATCATTGGTGACGGCTTAGAATACAAAACTGACATCAATGATGATGGATTTACAACTTACCAAATCCCTAGCGATGGTATTGCTTGTGAATTTTCAATTATTACAGCGAATCAACATACTGAAAGTGGTATGGCAATTCGGCTAAATGATAATGGGTTAAGTACTGAAATCCCTATCATTCTTCAGCAATTACTTTTGGCTGATATATTTCCTATTGCAATAAAAATCCAAGATACCGATTGGCAAAGCCCCCAAACGCTTGAAGACGTATTAATCTCGGAAGTGAAAGATCCATTACCTATCATCGAATCTAAAATAAAAAAATCGACCAAGGAAAAACAAAGTTTTTTTAATAAACAAACGATGTTGGTCTTTTTCTTTACTTTATTTTCAATATTTATTGCTTACGTTACTTTCCAATATATTCCTACCCAAAATGCTGAGAAAAAAGTAAAAGCATTAGAATACATACTTCAAGGTAGCCATTATCCTATTACTGTAACTCAAAGTGTAAATAACGAAAGCCTCATTGTAGTCAAAACACAAAGAGATGCTGATTGGAGTATGCAACGCCTAGTCAAAGCTAAATACAATGAAAAATTCTCAATTAAAATAATAAATAAACTCGAAAAAGAAATTGAAAACAAAATCATTGAAGTATTTCCAGACACATTAAAAATAGATCTTAGTAATCCCTGCAACCCTAAAATAACCACTATAGCTAATAATATATCAACTGATACAGAGGAGAAAATAGACAAACTATTATCTAGCTACTTCCACTGCTACATTAAAAGTGAAATAAAACAGGTTATTTTTGGTGAATTATTACAAAAAGCAGAGTTGGGATTAACAGAAAGTAATGTTCAATGGCGTAAAATCACTAAAGATAATAAAGTTATCTTTATAATAAAAGACAGTTTAGATGACAACCAAACTGCCTCGCTGATTAACTTTACGAATTCATTTTATAAACAATGGGGAGAAAACCATATCCAATTCTCCATTTCCCTTGCAAATAATACTCTTGTGGGAAAATCATTTGTCACCAATGCCAATGGTTATATTTTACTAGGAAACAATCATTGGTTTTTAAATTCAATCAGTTTTTAACTTAACAAAATATTAATTAGTATAACTTTACAGATAAAGAGGAAACAAAATGGCAGATATAATTCCAGGCTTAGATAATGGCCGTTGGGCAAGCTCCAATTTAGAAATCGAAGGAAAAGATAAAAATGGCTTGGGTATGATCTATCGTACCTCAGCGAGTATTAGTGATAAAGCTAAACAGTTCGGAGATGAATTGAACACAATCCTTTCCTCAACAAGTTTAGAAGTCGATAACCCATTAGTATTGGCAAAAATCACCGCCATGAGTGGTAACTATAATATGGCACGCCAATTACAGAGTAACTTTATGAAATCAATTAAAGATACTGACCAAGCCATTATTCGTAACGTTTAATTTTTAAGAGCATTATTTAATATAATGCTCTGTTTTATTTAGGAAATAATTTATGTTAGCTATTACACCACATTTACTGCTTACCACCCCAACAGAAACAACATCCGTTCTCCCATCATCTCTTCCGATTGAAGACAAAGTCAAAAAGCTATTTGCTGAATACACCGCAACCGCCAGCCAAGAAAAAAAAGCATTAACTGAAAATGTAAATAATATTGATCCAAGTAACCCAACTCAATTACTACAATTTCAAAATCGTGTCGGTAATTACAGCCTGACGATGAACATGATTAGTACACTGACGCATAAAAGTGTCTCTGCGATTGATACAGTCTTAAAAGCCCAATAAACCATGAATATTTTAAAGAAATTTATCTTGATTGGGTTTATTAGCTTCTTAGTAGGTTGTGATAACCAGTTATTACTCAGTCAGTTAAGCCAACGACAAAGTAACGAAGTATTAGCCATACTACAAGAGCATGGTGTTGAGGCTACGCGTAAACAAGATAATAAAAGTGGGGATTCCATTCGCGTTCAACCTAGTGATTTTGTTATTGCAGTAGATTTACTGCGTCAATATAACTTACCATCAAAAGAACCAATAGAAATCATTCAAGCATTCCCCGGTGATTCTTTGGTGGCATCGCCACAAGCAGAACGTACTCGTTTACTTTCTTTAATTGAACAACGCCTTGAGCAATCACTGCTCACCATTCCCGATATTATTAATGCTCGAGTTCATGTCAGTTATCCATTGAATGGTAATAATCCGACCAAGCAAATACAAAATGTATCTAGCTTGGTTACCTATTCTGGAAGTGAAGATCCTCAGATGATGATGCATAAAATTAAACTGTTTCTAACAAACAGTTTTGCTGAAGCAAATTACGATAATGTCTCCGTTGTCGTCGTCAACCGGCCACCATTGCAATATCAAATTAAATCAGAACCGGAATATACTTTTAATCCAATCATAATCAGCTCAATTATCGCTGCGATTATCATTCTGTTGACTATTTTACTATTACTGTGGCGCCAGCTAAGTAACAAAAAACCGGCAACTAATCTAGTGGAGAAACCTGCTGATGACAGCGCTGAATAACCTACTCATTGCACAAGGAAACATTTTCCTCGCCCCAGGCTGCTATTTCCATAGCGAATTTAATGGGGTCGGATATAACGACTTTCCTCCTTTACTGCAACGTAAACATAACCAGCAATTGATTCTGCAATACTCATTGCCTTTACCCAATGAGAAAACCCCCTTATTACCCAAAATATTATCTGAACATTGGGCTTTACTACCGGAGGTGGCGTTAGGCTTAGGGGTTCTGTTACACGCCGAACCTCTCCCTTGGTGGGTTGAACTTTCCAAATACCGTGTATTACATACACGATTAAGTCGCCCACTTTGGCAGTCAGAAAATCAACCCACGACTTCACCACAGGTATTAACGGCCCTTGGAGCACAACAATTATTGATGTGTTTAGCCCCCTTTGGCGCCGCTTACACTCTTCGAGCTAAATATATGTTTAGTCTTGAAACTCAGCAACTTATACCTTCATCCGTAAAAACGATGCTACCTTGGAATACTATTGAAGAAACATGTCGATATGTCAGAGAAAACACCCCCAAATGTTAAACAGACGATGTCTGAGAAAGTCTTGATCAAATACCAAGCATTGAGTGCCGATAAATACCACAAAACTATCACTCAATATGCTCAAAAAAAGGCAAGTGAACATTACCAACAAGCAGAACAACAGCAAGAAGCGCTCTACCAGACGGCTTATCAACAAGGCTATAACGACGGTATCAAACAATTATTAACGGATTTTATTAATGCGATAGAGACCAGTGAAATTAAGTACCAAGAAAATACCAGTCAAAGCAAAGAGCAGCTGATGAAAATATTGAATGATATTTTTGGTGATAACCATCTACAAGAGGCGGTTGCAGCTTATTTTAAAAAGCAATACGCAAAAATAGCCAATACTACATTACACCTACCTGCGAAAATGCAAGCTCGTATTGCCAAAAGTGGTTCTGATATGAAAATTTCAACCACTGCTGATAACACAATTGCCTTAGAGGTTGATAATAAAATTACCTATTTCTCCCCTATTACTGCCTCTAAAAATATTATTCCTCATGTATTTTCTGTTCCAACACAATGCAACATTTTAAAAATGCATAGAAAGGCCTATCAAAACTTGATAGCAACAATAAATTCAATACAGGAAGAACACAAAGATGCTGACTGATCTACAAGCTAAGGTTATCACTCCTCAACACAATGAATCTCAAATTCATCCTGAGAATACTCAAAGTAAAATGAATTCATTATGGCAAGGAAAAAACATGGAACGCCAAAACACGTATCAATCCAGTGAAAAAATAGATCTATCCCCTAAAGAAATAAATAAAATTAACAAATTTATTGATGAGCTTAAATCAAAAGGGGATGACAAAATATTTTTTTCTCATGTATTTAAGACTATGATTACATTGGGTAAAGATGAAAAACAAAACTTTATTGCGGGTGTTAGCCAAACATTACAGTCATCAAGTGATCCTGAACTCTCCTCACTGAATAAAAAATTTAAGCGCTCACTCAACCATTATATGTCTATCAGTTTGATGAGTATTCCTCTTAACAACCAAATTCGTCATAATATGACTAATATTAGTTTAGAAGGGAATGATGATGAGGAAGACGAATTACTAATCTGATAATCAGCTCCCCTACCATTCTCATCTTACATTTATTATCCCTCGACTAATATTTATAGGTTTAGTGTATTTTATTAATATTCTAAGCCTATTTATTTGGTAAAAATAAGAAAATATAAAAAATACAAATAAAAATTGATATATACAACCTCCGAATATAGTTTAAATTCACCTCATCAAAACATATGAGTCCAATATCAAAAAACGATTTTATTTTTTAAATATCTTATCCAGCTTCGCTTTTTGTATTGACATATATTTCATCGATAATCAGGATAGATATAAATTATGACCGATTTATCAACAGTACAAAATTTTATGAATAATATTGACTATAATGAAAAGGAATCAATGATCCTCTTATCTGGGAATGTCGTATATGACCCACTGAAACGAACTCTCTCTCGTGAAAAAAATGTCGTTAACCTTTCCGAAAATGAATCATGCCTGCTTAAATTATTATTAATAAAAACAAATAGCAAAAGAGAAGTCATGTATGAAATCTGGGAAAAAAGAGGCACGATCGTGACTGAAAGTAGTTATTACAAGCTTGTCAGGCAACTGCGACAATCCTTTAAAAAAGTCGACCTTGATGAAAATTTAATTATGACTTTACCTCGTATTGGTATTTTATACACCGGAGAAAAATCAGAAATGCCGATACTCTCTAAATATGACACAAAAAAAAATATTTATTCCTATATACGATATTTCCTTCAAAAAATGTTTATTCGTTCATCACTATAATTAAATTTTGCTAAAGAGAAATTTTAATGTTAAATATTAACTCCGTTCTATCAAAAAAACATTTTTTTTCATTATTCATAATTTTTATGACCTTCATGCTATCTGCTTGCAGTAATACTTTAATGAATTACTTTACTCATACCCCCACTTACCATATCAGTGGTAATATTTATTCACACTCTTACGATATTCCTGAAAATGCTATAGTTACGCTGTCATTGACCTCAATACAACAAAATGAAAACAGTGCAAAGTCTAATCTGGATTACAGTTTCAAAACACAAAGCACAGGACGTAGTATCGCATTTACAGTCACTCTTCCTGAAGAATTTCAATCCAAACGATATACCTTAGGAATGAGTGCACGAATTGAAAAAGATGGTGAATTAATCATGATGAGTAATAAACTCAGCCCCATACCTGAGAATTTATCTGAAGTAGTATTACTTCCTGTGTCCACGATTCAGCCATAACGTTGGTTACTCAACCTCACTCAGTTGGTTCTTCTAATAAACGCGGAAAATCTGCCACTGAGCTTTCAATGGCTCGCTTTGCCAAACTGTCTAATGCGTTAAATAACTGCTCAGCCTCCAGCTCTGGCAAGTCTGCTGATAAATAATCATTCCACTTATCTAGTTTACAATTTAGCTCATTCACAATCGTTCTGCCGAGGGGGGTCAACGAAACATGATAAACCCGTTTATCGACTAAGCTATTCGTTTTAGCAACCCACTCCTTAGCTAAAAATTTGCTCACACCTCGAGTTGTTACTGATTTATCCACAACCATCGCTTTGGTGATTTGCTCTAGGGTTGATGCATCATTTTGATGAATATGTAAAATCATCAAACACTCAATTGCATTGATACCGTAAGGCTCTCCCATCCATTTCATATAATGGTGAGCTGCCCGGCTAATCACCCCAAATACTCGAGCCTGTTCTGTACGCATAACGCCTCTTTAGTTGATTTTATCAACCAATTAGTGAATAATCACACTGACTTTAGTTGATTTTATCAACTAAATACCTTTTTAACACGCCAAATTCACTCATATTCTATGTCACAAATAATAAGTTTACTGAATTTCTTGGGATTTAACCCAGCACGCTTTCGCTTTGCTGCTATTACTGCTTGTGCATCAATTGCCGCGTTGTTTATCGCGCAATACTTAGAGTTGGTTCATCCTCAATGGGCAGCCATGACTGTCTGGGCTTCTGCCCAACCTTGGCGTGAAAATTTACTGGAAAAAAGTTGGTGGCGTTTTGCAGGAACGGTCTTTGGTGTACTTGCCGGCGTCGTTTTGATTCAACTTCACCTTATTCACCCATTACTATTTATTATAGGGCTCGCGAGTTGGTTAGGTATTTGCAGTGGTATTGGCCAATTACAAAAGGGCTTTGTCGCTTATGGCACTTTTCTAGCGGGTTACTCCGCTGTGATGGTGAGCATGTTGAGCGTTCACATTACTGACAATTTATTTATGGTCGCTTGGGATCGGCTATGGACGATTTTGGTTGGCGTTCTCTCAGCCGTGATTTTCAATTTTCTTTTTACGCCTAAGCGTGAGCAAGATAATGTCATTACTCTTAAAAATCAAACCAATACGCTCTTCTTCCAAATATTACATGACTCACTCGAGAAAAAGCGCCCAATTAAGCAACACGAGATCGACCACCTTTGGCAAACCATGGCAAGCTATGAAGAAATTTTAGAAACTCACCGTATTGGTTGGCGTTATCACCGTAAACAAGTCGCTAAAGCGCGTCAAAAACTCATGTTTCAGAGCCAAATATTATTACACTTAGATAAATACCAACCTATTGCTCCTTTCTATTTTCCTGCGCAAGAGCCAACAGATACTCAATGGAAACACATTTTGTCATTGTGTCCTAATGGGGTACTTAAAATGCTGTTAGTCCCGCTTTACTATGCTACTTTTGGTAAATCAATCAAGAAGATAAATAAAACCGACAAATTAAAACTCCATCAAGATAAAATTTCAGCGTGGCATGCCTTCTCTCGTTCTTTTATGGCTATCGCTGTAGTTGGCTTGTTATGGCTATGGACGCAGTGGCAAGTATTGGCTTATCTTACTCTCGGTCTTTCGGTAATGTTGGCTCTATTCGCCTCCCTCGATTACCCCGCTAAATTCATGAAAAATATTTTCACAGGCCAATTGTTTGGTGCTATTGCTGCGTTAATCTGTACATGGTACTTATGGCCTTTTGCCTCTTCATCATGGCAGATGACCTTTTTCATTGTTCCAGTGATTATTAGCGGTGTTGTTATTTTTTCCTATAACCGCCTAATTTTAATTGCTTTTGACTATATTATGGTTTCTTTAATTTTACTCCAACCAAGCTATCCTTTTTCTCTGTCACTCCCTCAAAGTATAGGTAATGCCATTGCAATAGTTTCAGGCCCATTAGTTGCAATGGCTGCTTTCGCGTGGATTTATCCAACCAACCCAACCAAACGTTACCAGCAATTAATTTATCTATCTGAGCAGCAATTTAAATTAGGGGTAACGGCTTTAATTCAAGGAAATAAACCTTCCACAACGCAATTTATGCACCGTTTATTTAGTGGATTATTGCTAGCAAAAAAAGCAAATCTCCCTCACTCGCCTATATTTGATTTTTTTATAACTCGACAAAGTATTTGGTTGTATCTACTTATTTTGCACAAGCAATTTGCACACCACGCATCAAAGAAAAGAGCCCTTATTGCGCTTGAAAAACGTATTCAACAAAACCACGTTGATTTAAAGAAAATCTCTATATTATTTCGGCATTTACAGCGTAACGAAAATGATAACAAGGAACTTGAACAGCTTAAAAAATATGTAAAACTCTATATGGAAAAGAAACATTGCTAATAAGATAAGTATTCATGAGTACTCCTGATAAAACAGGTATTAATGTTTTATTTCAGACCTAACCGTTTAGCTAGTCGATGTAAGTTAGCAATATCTAAAGATAATTCTCTAGCACACGCAGACCAATTATGGTGGCTTTTTTCCAGTACCTGTGTAATAAGCGTACGCTGAAAGTCATCCGTTGCTTCACGTAAGTTTTTAGTTAGCGATACGGCTTTTTGTGATGCTTCCGTTAATTCATGTTTATTATCATCAAAAATAAAATATTGAGGCTGTAAGATAATTTCACCCGTATCACTTGAAGCACGAGCAAGAACAATGGCACGATGAATCGCATGCTCCAATTCACGCACATTGCCTGGCCATGAATAGTTGAGTAAGTACCGTTGTAATGATGAATTCAGTACCACACGGGATAAACTAAAACGCTGACGATATTGCTCACAAAAATACCCCGCTAATAAAATAATATCGTCTCCGCGCTCCTTTAATGGAGGAACAAATAGAGGAAATACGCTTAAACGATGAAATAAATCGGCCCTAAACCGACCTTCTAACACTTCTTCGCGTAGATCACGGTTAGTTGCCGCTAACACACGGACATTAACACGCAAACTACGGTCATCACCGACTCGTTGAATATCACCATATTGCAATACTCGCAGTAATTTTGCCTGTAACGCTAATGAGAGCTCACCGATTTCATCTAAAAATAAGGTACCATTATCCGCCATTTCAAATTTACCACTACGGTGGCTAATTGCCCCAGTGAAAGCACCTTTAACATGGCCAAATAATTCACTTTCCGCCACACTTTCAGGTAATGCCGCGCAGTTTAAATAAATAAGAGGGTGAGCCGCTCGAAGGGATTTCTCATGGATAGATTTAACAACTAACTCTTTTCCTGTTCCCGTTTCCCCGCCAACCAGAACATTTAATTCTGACGCTGCAACAATATCAATTTCCTTTTTTAATTGCTGCATACGAAGAGATAAACCAATAATTTCAGTTTCTCCTGAAGGTTTAAATAGTACGGGGTTATTCGGCAATATATTTTGGTTTTCAAGCTGTTCAATAAGCAATGCATTATTTAATGCACCTGCGGCTAATGCGGCAATTAATCTAAGTGACTCATCACTAAATGCATCAAATTGATCAGGCTCCATGCCATCTAATGTTAATGCGCCGATAAGATTTTGCCCCGCATATAAGGGTAAGCCGACACAAGCATGAACTTTTAGGTGCTGATGATGAGGAATTAACCCATCATATGGGTCAGGGAGCTGGCTATCAGCGGGAAAACGCACAACATCACCGGCTCTTGCAATGGCCTCTAGCCGGGGTGCCCCGCCAAAGAGAAGCGGCGACCTAAAACATCAGCCATTAATCCGTCTATTGCTAAAGGAATAAATTGGCCTGATTCATAGCGTAATAACGCACAAGCATCGCACCCCAATGATTGCCTTAGCGTGGTAATCAAACGCTGAAAACGATCTGAATGCCCCATACCATCTTGTAATTCTATTGCAATCTTTGCTAGTGCCTCAACAGAAAAGCCCATGCCCATTCCTCATAGTCAATTTGACAACAATTATAGTCTTAATGACCATGATTAACATAGTCATTATGACCATAGATTATAATGATTTATTTTAATTTAATTAAAAATCAATATATTAAATATTGGCATGAATATTGATTATGTCTTCTTATACTTTAAAAAATACAGGACAAAATTAATATGGCGATTCATGTAAAAAATAACATTCATTGGGTGGGGCAACGTGATTGGGAAGTACGTGATTTTCATGGAACAGAATATAAAACGTTAAAGGGAAGTAGTTATAATAGCTATTTAATCCGTGAAGAAAAAAATGTCCTCATTGATACTGTCGATCATAAATTTAGCCGTGAGTTTGTTGAAAATTTACGCTCACAGATTGATTTAAGTGATATTGACTACATCGTCATTAACCACGCTGAAGAAGATCACGCTGGCGCATTAACTGAATTAATGCGCTTTATTCCGAATACCCCAATCTATTGCACCGCCAATGCCATTGACTCAATTAATGGTCACCACCACCATCCTGAATGGAATTTCAAGATCGTTAAAACAGGGGATACACTCGATATAGGTAATAATAAGCAATTGATCTTCATTGAAACGCCAATGCTACATTGGCCTGATAGCATGATGAGTTATCTTACTGAAGATGCAGTACTTTTCAGTAATGATGCTTTCGGGCAGCACTATTGTGATGAGCGATTATTTAATGATGAAGTCGACCAAAATGAGTTATTCGAACAATGCCAACGATATTACGCGAATATTCTTACCCCATTTAGCCGCTTAGTAACTCCAAAAATAAATGAAATTTTAGGCTTTAACCTACCCGTCGATATGATAGCGACATCTCACGGAGTTGTATGGCGTGATAATCCAAATCAAATCATTGAATTGTATTTGAAATGGGCAGCAGATTACCAAGAAGATCGCATCACTATTTTCTACGATACCATGTCAAATAATACCCGTTTAATGGCAGATGCGATCGCTCAAGGCATCAATGAAGCCGACCCTAATGTCGCAGTTAAAATATTTAACGTTGCACGCAGTGATAAAAACGACATTATTACTCATGTTTTTCGCTCCAAAGCGGCTTTGGTCGGTACCTCAACCATGAATAATGTCATGATGCCCAAAATAGCAGGTATGCTTGAAGAAATTACAGGCTTACGTTTTTTAAATAAAAAAGCCGCTGCTTTCGGAAGTTTTGGTTGGAATGGTGGCGCCGTTGACCGTGTTCAAACACGTTTGATGGATGCCGGTTTTGATACCGCATTATCTTTAAAAGCAAAATGGAAGCCTGATTCAAAAACATTGGATGACTGCCGTGAATATGGGCGCAATATTGCTCGTCAATGGGCACTATCTGCATAAATTTATTTAGAAAAAAGCGTCAGAATTTTATGATTTTTTAGAGGATAACTCATATGCAATTTAGAGATAAAACACTTGGGCAACTCGCATTATCTATTCCTAGAGCCTCATCGTTGTTCCGTCAATATAATATGGATTACTGCTGCGGTGGAAAACAAACACTCAGCCGAAGTGCAGAAAAATTAAACTTAGACATTGACCAGCTAGAAAGTCAATTACTTGAGTTATCAACAGAAACCTTAGAGAAAGATTGGCGAGAAGCGCCACTCAGTGACATTATTGATTTCATTATTGTTCGTTATCATGATAGGCACAGAGAGCAATTACCTGAACTTATTCTACAAGCACAAAAGGTTGAACGAGTTCATGCAAACAAACCAACCGTACCAACAGGGCTATCAAAATACTTAGAAGCATTACTGGAAGAATTGACTAGCCATATGATGAAAGAAGAACGTGTTTTGTTTCCTATGATAAAAAACGGAATGGGCAAAAACGCAGCCGGCCCAATCAGCGTTATGGAACAAGAACACGATGATGCAGGTGATATATTAGAGGCAATTAAAGGTATTACCAATAATGTTACACCGCCACCAGAAGCCTGCACCACCTGGCGTGTACTATATAATGGTATCAATGAATTGATTGATGATTTGATGAATCACATTAACCTAGAAAATAATTTATTATTCCCAAGAGCACTCGCTGGCAAATAAATAAACAAGGGGCTATCTATATAATAGACAGCCCCTTGTTTTAAACATTTTTAATAGATACTAAAAATACCTATTTGTACTGTTGTTTAATTTCTTGTGCCGTGGTTAGTCCACGTTTTGCTTCTTTTTCTGCAATTTCAACGGATAGCCCGATATAAGATCTCGGGTCAAGCATTGCCTTAATTTCTTCATGGCTGAATGCCGCTGATATCACACTGTTTTTGGTTAAATTAGTATAGAAATCTTCCCCATCCGCAGCCGTTTTAATGGCTTCTTCATACAGGAGGGAATGCGCTTTATCTTTACCCAATTTTTCCGCCATCTTCATCATGACATACTCGGTATTATCTAACCCTTTGTTTCTCAATACATTATGAAGCATTCTCTCTTCATGTGGCACAATCGTCCTCGAAAGCTCCTCGGTTCTTAATAAAATTTCCGTGGTCAATTCCAAAGCTTCTTCGATTAACCCATCAAATAACATATAAGAACTGCTATCACCTTCATAAGGCCTTACAGCGGAATACATACCAACACTCGGTAAGGAATATAATTTCTGCGAGTTAGCAATAATTCCTTTAGCCAATTTTGGATTTATTTTATGGGGCATAGTGCTACTACCCACAGTTCCTTTGGTAAATCCTTCAGAGACCTCTGCAATTTCTTCTAACGTTGTGCTATAGACTTCTTCACCAATTTTATGACAAATATTCGCCATCAACGCTAAATTTGCCATATATTCAAGCTTATGTGTGCTCAAGTTTCTGGATGGCACTTCCATGGCTTCCATCCCAACCAGTTCAGCGACACGTTTTTGTACTGCCATACCAACACCAGGCATTGAGTTAAATGCACCAACTGCACCACCCATCATGATAGTGAAAACGCGTTTTTCACACTCTTTCATGCGTTGATAGCAATCAATGAAATCGCTGATCCACACCGAAACTTTATAGCCGTAGGTGATAGGGATGGCATGACGTCCATGAGTTCTTCCCGGCATCACCATATGTTTAGTTCTTTCGGCTAAACCTGCTAAGTTTTCGATGATTTCACCCAGTAACAACATAAATTTATGGTGTACAGTTTTCATCATATAGAGCTGTGAACTTTGCTGAATATTTTGCGTGGTAATTCCATAATGGATATATTTACCGCTTTCTTCAGAACACGCATTCACTAAAACTTTCAAGAAAGGTACAAAGCCATGGCCTATTTTTTGGTAAATACGGCTCATTTCTTCAAAATCGATATTTTCGATTACGGCCTTTTCTTTAATTTCATCTGCCGCTGATTGAGGAATAAATCCCAGTTCCGCTTGAGCTTGAGCCAACATGGATTCAAACATTAACCAAGTAGAATATTTTGCCTCATCAGACAATAAGTTTTTAATTCCACGGTCATCAATAGTTTTACTTTTAGAATCGTATAATGCTCTCATTTCGTATCCCTTCTTTATTTCTTCATTGCTTCATCAACAGCATTGCGAACGAACTCAACCTTCGGTCCATATACAACATGGACGTGGTTTGCCGATGGAAAGAAGAATGCGGTACATCCTGATTCCAACATTAAATCTTTATCAATTTGGTTCACTTCTCCGACATCAATACGCATACGGGTAATACAGTTATCTACGTTACGAATGTTTTGTTTGCCGCCTAACGCTTGGACTAAAATTTCTGCAATTTCACCATAACGTTTTTCTTTAATTAAGGTATTTTTCAGATTGCTCGATTCTTCGCGACCTGGTGTTTTTATATCAAACTTAATAATGGCCCAGTAGAAAATAAAGTAAGTGACGACAGCTAAACAGCTACCGATAATAACCAAGAAGATCCAGTTAGTATTTTCGTACAGTAAACCAAAAATAGTGAAATCAAATACGGTTCCACGAATATAACCAATACCGACCTCAGCTAAAGAAAGTAATACCGCACCGATACCAACAATAATGGCGTAAATTAAGTACAGTAATGGCGCAATAAATACGAAAGTAAACTCGAGTGGCTCCGTGACGTTACCAAGCATGGCTGTTAATACCATGGTAACCAGCATGGATTTCACTTCTGCGCGGTTTTCTTTCTTCGATGTTTTATAAATAGCAAGGGCAATTGCAGGGAATAGGAATAGTGTGACTAACATTTGTTGCTGTGCCATAAAGCGAGTCAAACTTGGCATCATCGCCCAATATTCACTATCCGGGCCTTGGTTAAATAGCACCTCAGTTAATGCAGGAACAACACCAACAAAGGTTTGTCCGTCAATAACATAAGTACCACCCGCTTCAGTAAATCTAAATAAAACGTTCCATACATGGTGTAAACCAAATGGAATAAATAAACGTTCACCACCTGCGGTAAAAAATGGCCCTACAGGACTTAAAAATACTGAAGAGAGTTTCATTAAACCTTGGACCAATACTTCCCAAATAAATGGTAATAACGCCCCCACCCCAATCATTAATCCTATCATTATAATAGAAACGGATTTTTTCCCGGAAAAGAAAGCAAATGCGGTAGGTAGTTCAAGGTTATAAAACTTATCCGTCGCCCAGGCCGCAATCAAACCGGTAATAATTCCCCCTGCGGCACTGATATTTAAGGTTTGTATACCAAGAACTTTAATTTGCCCCACTTGGCCCATCATTGCAGGGTCTGCAAGCTTACCAGTAAGCACTAACCAAATGTTCATGGTGATGATCAGCGATAAATAGCCGACAACCGACGCGAAGACGGCAATCCCCTTATCTCGATGACTCATACCATAGGCCACCCCCATTGCAAACAGCAAGGGAATATTATCGAAAATTACACCTGCAATTGAACGAATGCTGACAAGTAATGCGTTAACCGTTTCATTACCGAGAAAAGGAAAACGTGCAATCATATAAGTTTGCACTAACGCACCACTGATACCCAATATCATACCTATCGGTGCTAATACACCGATAGGAAGGAGTAATGTTCTCCCAAAGCGTTGAATTGACTCACCAAACTTTCTTCTGGCCATACTATTTCCTTATGACTTCTATTATTAGAATTAAGGGCATACTAGCTTGGGGGTTTTATAAAAGAAATGATGTCGCGGTTTTAAAAATTATCTTAGGTCAGAAATTATGACCTAAGTCATTTATTATAGCGCATTAATGAATGAATCTAACAATAAAAATAGATCAAATAATAAAACAATAATTTAAAGTAGATTTTCTAATTCATTGATAAGTAAATCAACTAATATAAAAAATCCGATTCTGGATTTTGTATCATCCCGTTTGGTATCAAAATTATCAGCAAAACAAAACAGAGTATTATCTGTATAACTGGTTAATTCATTAGTATTAAACGCAGTCATACTAATGATATTTGCCCCTTTTAATTGCACAATTTTTGCTGTTTCAATGATTTTTTTAGTACCGCCAGACAGTGAGATAAAAATGACAGTATCATCTTTGCTAACTAGCCGTGTGAAGGAATCAGATAAGTTGTAGTCATTAATGAAAAAGCAATGCAGGCCTAATGCAAATAACAAATGCTCAAGGTAATAACCAACCGCTTTACTCGTTCCTCTTGCCACAATAAAAATATTTCTCGATTTATGCAATATTTTAGCGCAATCATTAATTTGCGCTTCATTAATTAATGTAAAACTTTTATTAATGTTTTTTTCGAGCTGTTTCTTATATGATGAGGGAAGTGTTTTTTCGGTTTTATTTTTCGTTAAAATATAATTATTAATCTGAAATTTAAGCTCTTTAAATCCACTAAAGCCTAGTTTTTGAGATAAGTTAATGATAACTGTTTTAGACACGAAGGTTTTAGCAACGAGTTCATTAATATTTAAGTAGGGGATGTCCGCAATATTATCGGTCAGGTATTTTAAGACTTTTTTTTCACTAATAGTTAAATTGTCGTAGTTTTTTAAAAAATCTAACATATCCCCTCCAATGAACTTACCCAGCCTATAAACGATTATTTTTTATGATAATAAAGTTAATACAGCCATTCAATTGGTTGATTATACGTCAAATTATTATTCTGCGCTGAGTTTAAGAAGAAATTTTGTGAAATGCTAAAGATACTTATCACGAAAGGTGACTTCGATGAGATCTGCGCTCATCCACTTTAAGTGAGTGAGCGCTTGTATATTGCCGCGATAGCTGCCTGCTTTGATTGTTTCAAAATGGTCGTTGTGACCGTTTTATGAAGGGTCGAAACGGAACCGAGTCATCCCCTAGCGCCCTGTAGAAACCTCATAATTGTACGAGCCTTGGCGCTCCATCATCGGCAGTGAGGAATAGGCTTGGGTAAAGACCGTTTGTTTGCCATCTTCTTCTTCCACCGTCACTTCCATGTCCCCCGCCAACCCGCTGGCAGGGATATCACGAATAATAAAACGGCCCGGTGCTACGAACGTTTGGTAAACCACGCTGCCGTTTTGGCGCACGGTGACAGTGGCATTGGTGTTAGCAAACCCTTCCACCACAGGGGCAAACCCTTGCATACTGCTGGGGTCGAGTTGAGGGTTGGATTTCAGCGTTGCCCCTTTCATGGGAATGGAGTCAAAAATATTGCCTCCCGTTGAAATCTCACCGGCACGCAAGGTGGATTTAATCGCGTTAATGGTGCGATAAACATAAGTATTAGTGAAGTTGGAATCGCTGTTGCTTGAGTTTCCGCTACTTTTACTGTAGTTGTACAGGTAGCTGGTCCTCAGGCGCCATGCACCGACGTTGATCCCCGCGTTTAAGTTAGCGAATAGAGAATCACTGGTACTAGATTGTTGGTGATGTTGAGCTAACTGACGGTTATTACTGTAGTTAAAGACGTAGTCCATCACTAATGCGGTCACGCCGTCATCACGCAATTCTGGTGGCACATAACCCGCGAAGTTAGGCACCATGGCAATTTGTGGCACGGATAAATTCACAGTCAATGTTTGGGCATCGAACGTGGTAGTTGCATCAGCAATATAGTCAGACAGTTTTTCGATCTTAGCCTCTTCGCCAAGATCTCTTAATTTAGGTAATGCAGAGGTATTCACCCCCAGTTTTTTTAGCTCACCTACGGTAAATACAGGGATAATTTGGCCATCGGGCTGTTTATCAAATGCAATATTGAATTCCCCAGAAGGGATCAAATTGACATTGACCATGACATCGTATTCGCCGGGGGTTAAGGTGTTGCTACTGGCGAAGTCATTTAAATCGAGTAGAGAAACATCAATCCCGCTCCCATGCATTAATAAGCCAGGGTCAAAATATGATTCGGCATGCGAGAAAGAGGGTGCCATTGCATAGCAGCAAAAAAAAATCTCTAATGCAATTATATTTAATTTCATCCCTTTCACTGCATCACCTTTTGTTATTTATTGTTGTGAGTTATTTTTCAACCGGAATATATTTTATTAACGCAGTAGCCCAATGTTACTAGTTGAAGAGGAGTTAATATTATTTTAACGTTGTCATTTCTATTAAAATAATTTGGCTCATTTAAAATAATCAAAT